>NZ_JBEXLC010000006.1:0-116208 GCF_040609795.1 Nocardia sp. NPDC004604 | reverse complement strand
GCTGGACAGGCGTCACCATGCGCTCATGCAGGCAAACTCCGTGAGTGGCCTGCATGAGCGCATTCTCGACTTGGTTGGGAGCTGGGGTTAGGGGTGGCGGGGGATGGTGGCGGACATGAGGGCTGCGGCGGCGCATAGGGCGCCTGCGATGTACCAGGCCAGGTTGTAGGAGCCTTGGAGGTCGCGGATGATGCCGGCGCCGGTTGCGGCGATGGCGGAGCCGATTTGGTGGGAGGCGAAGACCCAGCCGAAGGCTACGGGGCCGTCGGCGCCGAAGAGTTCGCGGCAGAGCAGGACGGTTGGTGGGACCGTTGCGATCCAGTCCAGGCCGTAGAAGATGATGAAGAACCACATGCTCGGCTGGGTGTCGGGGGCGAATAGCGACGGCAGGATCAGCAGTGACAGGCCGCGCAGGGTGTAGTAGCCGACCAGCAGGTAGCGGGGGTCGGCCCGGTCGGTGAGCCAACCGGAGAAGATGGTGCCCGCCACATCGAAGATGCCGACCAGGGCCAGCAGACTCGCGGCGGTGGTCGGCGGCATGCCGTGATCGTGTGCCGCACTGACGAAATGGGTTCCGACCAGGCCGTTGGTGGAGGCGCCGCAGATCGCGAATCCACCTGCGAGCAGCCAGAATCCGGGTTTGCGCGCGATCGTGGCCAGCACTGTCAGTGCCCGGGTCGCGCCACCGGAGGCGGGGACGCGGAGCCCGACCGTGCTGCCCGGTTCGGCGCCGTAGGCGGAAACGCCGACGTCACTGGGGAAGTCGCGGATGAACAACAGGACCAGCGGCACCACCGCCAGCGCGACGCCCGCGACGATCACCGAGGGCACCCGCCAACCGTGCGCATGCGCCACCGCCGATACCACCGGCAGGAAGACCAGCTGCCCGGTCGCGCCCGCCGCGGTGAGTACGCCGGTCACCAAGCCACGCTGGCGCACGAACCAGCGGCCGGTGATCGTCGCCACGAACGGCATGGACATCGAACCGACGCCGATACCAACCAGCAGGCCCCAGGTCGCGACCAAATGCCATGGCTGGGTCATGAATACGGTGAGCCCGCTGCCCGCCGCGACGAGCACCAGCGCGCACGCGACCACCCGTCGGATGCCGAATCGATCCATCAGCGCCGCGGCAAACGGCGAAATCAGACCGTACAGCAGCAGATTCAGCGAAACCGCGGCCCCGATGGTGCCATGCGACCAGCCGAACTCCTCGTGCAGCGGATCAAGCAGCACACTCGGCACCGAACGGAACGCGGCCGCGCCGAGCAGTGCGATGAATCCAACACCGGCGACGACCCAGGCGGGATGCAGCCGCCGCGTCACGGTATCGACAGGTCCCAGCGTCGGTGGTGTTCGCAGTTCGGTCACCCGCTGAGACTGCCGGAATTTCGCGCGCCCAACGAGTGGCCGGAATGCCATAAACCGCCAAGATCGTGCCAGACACGCCGGATCGGAAACTACCTCGACAGCATCAGGCGCGGCCCCTACTGTGTGGCGGGGGGTACGCGACGGGACTCCCCCGGCGCAAGTGATGTGCGACACACCTGTACCGAATCGCGTGCAGGACGCCGTCGAAGCGCGGAAGGTGCGACACCATCGCACGGCGCTCTCGGCACGGGAGCTTTCCGCAGGAAACAGGAGACACAGCATGATTCGGTGGGTCTGGGCCTTCCTCGACCGCCCGACACAACGTTTCGACGAATGCGCGACGTTCTGGTCGACGATCACCGGCACCCAACTCTCGCCCCGGCGCGGTGCGAACGACGAATTCCTCACGCTCCTACCGGATCCCGCACTCTTCGCGGTCGCGGGCGTCAAAATGCAGGCGGTGACCGGACTCGGCGGTGTGCACCTCGATATCGATGTCGACGATGTCACGGCCGCGGTCCGCATCGCACTCGATCTCGATGCCGAACTGGTCGCCAACCACAAGAGCTATGCCGTGCTGCGCTCGCCCGGCGGTCAGATCTTCTGCTTCACACCGAGTGGCCGTGCCAAAAGCACACCCGCACCGGCCTTCCGCGCCCCGGACGGCACCCTGACCCGCCTCGACCAGGTCTGCCTCGATATCGGCCCCACCGGCCACGCCGCCGAAACCCGGTTCTGGACCACCCTCACCAATTGGGACCTGACTCGAGGCCGCCTGCCCGAATTCGCCCGCCTGCGCGCGAAAGAGCCGATGCCCGTACAACTTCTGCTGCAACGCCTCGGCGAGGACCGCCCGACCAGCGCACACATCGACCTGGCCTCCGCCGATATCGATGCCACCGCCGCCTGGCACCAGTCCCTCGGCGCGACCCTCGTCGAGCGCCACGGGCACTGGATCGTCATGTCGGACCCCGCCGACGCCCTGTACTGCATCACCGGGCGCGACCCGAACGGCGTGTGATCCGCGCCGAGGAGATTGCGTCCACACTGACGAACCGCACGCCGGGCACAGGTCCGTGCGGGGATAGCCCGAACCTGCACAAGATGCCGTCTCGTCTGCGCTAGCGGTTCCTCCAGCGTCGGCCGTCTCGTCTGGCGTCAGCCGTTCGTCCAATGTCGGCCATCCCGACTGGCATCAACCGTTCCGCCAGCGTCGCCATCCCCAGTGACGTCAGCGGTTCGTCGGCGGCGGCCATCCCGACTGGCATCAACCATCCCTCCGGCATCGACCGTCTGTCCGGCATTGGTCGCCGAGACCCAGACCATGTGACACGACGGACACGTTTCGGTAGCTGGTGTGTCGCGGTGGCAGAGTACCTATGTGCCCACCAACCAGACGACGACCGGATCGCTGCTCACCGCGCTGTGCCCCGATCTGCGGGCCGCGCTGACCCGCGTCGGCTACGACGCCGACACCCTGCTGGAAGTGCTCGGTCCGGATGCGCACGCGGCGCTCGGCCGCTCCGAACCGGTCCCGGTGCGCCGAGCCGCGCGCACGGTCGGAGCTCTCGGCACCCTGATCCGTCTGTTGCTGCTCGGTGACACGCTGTCCGAACGCGAGGTCGCGGGGGCACTGGCACCGCTGGATATCGATCGCGCGGTGGCGGCGGGCCTGCTGACCCGCGATGGCGACGACGTGCGCGCGGCCCTGGATCTGCGCCCGCTCGACACCGGCGAAGGCACCCGCTGGATCCTGTCCGATCTCGACGATTCAATGCGCAGGCGCACGCTGAGCGAGGACCATGTGCTCGGCGTCGGCCATGCCTCGCTCTCGCTGCTGCGCGCCACCCCGACCCGCCGCGTCGGTTCGGTCCTGGATCTCGGCACCGGCTGTGGCGTCCAAGCCGTACACGCCGCCGCCTATGCCGACCGCGTAACCGCCACCGACGTGAATGCCCGCGCCCTATGGCTGGCCGAGGCCACGGCCGCGCTCAATGAACTCGACATCGAACTCCTCGAAGGATCCTGGTTCGAACCGGTCGCCGGTCGCCGCTTCGACCAGGTGGTCGCCAATCCGCCGTTCGTGGTCGGTCCCGCCCGCATCGAACACACCTACCGCGACTCCGGCCTCGCCCTCGACGGCGCAAGCGAATTGGTGATATCGCAGGCCCCCGACCTGCTCGCACCCGGCGGCACCGCCGCAATGCTGGCGGCCTGGGTGCATGTGGACGGCGAGGATTGGCGCCATCGGGTTTCGTCCTGGTTGCCCGCGCACGGTGTCGACGCCTGGGTGGTCCAGCGCGATATCGCCGATCCGGCCCTTTATGTCGGAACCTGGTTGCGCGATGCGGGTTTGGATCCGCGCGACCCGGCCGCACAAGCCCGCGCCGAGCAGTGGCTCGATGCCTTCACCGCCGCCGATGTGGAAGGCGTCGGCTTCGGCTTCGTCTATCTGCACGCCATCGACGGCCCGACCGAATTGCTCGCCGAGGACCTGACCCATGGCTTCGACGATCCGCTCGGTGCCGAGGCCACCGCGTACTTCGCGCGCTCGGCCTGGCTGCGCCGCGCCGCCGCCTCCGAAAACCTCGCCTGGACTTCGCGTTTCGTTGTCGATCCGGCCACCGCGCTGGAACGGGTCTATCTGCACGGCGAATTCGGCTGGGACCAGCAGGTCGCGCGGCTGCATCGCGGCGACGGTCCGCGCTGGCAGCACGAGGTGGATGAGTCCACCATCGCACTCGTGGCGGGAATGCGCGCCGACGGCTTGCCGTTACAAGAGCTGATCGAACTGCTCGCACTCGCCGATGGCATCGGCGAGGTGACCGAAGAGTTCGCGGCCGATGCATTATCCGTGGTGGCCGGTTTGGTTCGGCACGGTTTGGTACGGCCCGTGTAACGAAGCGGCAAACGCACGACTCGCATCCGAGACATCGCGCACGAGCTGTTCCGACAGGGTGGGGTTCTCAGGAACTTCTCAGACGCGAGTGATGGAAACCGCAGTTCAGAGCGGTTTATCGGAGCAGTAGCGGGGAACTTTCTTCCTGTCGGGTCCGTTGATCGGAGTGAGACACCACCGACAGGAGGCAAGTCATGACAAGCCCCGCCACCACTCGTGTGCGCACCAGCGATTCGGACCTCGACGCCCAGAGCCCTGCTGCCGACCTGGTACGTGTGTACCTGAACGGGATCGGCCGTACCGCACTGCTCACGGCAGCCGACGAGGTCGAGCTGGCCAAGTGCATCGAGGCGGGCCTCTATGCGCAGCATCTGCTGGAGACCGGCAAGCGGCTGTCGGCCACCCGCAAGCGCGATCTGGCCATTATCGTCCGCGAGGGTCAGTCCGCGCGCTCGCACCTGCTCGAAGCCAACCTCCGGCTCGTCGTCTCGCTCGCCAAGCGCTACACCGGCCGCGGCATGCCGTTGCTCGACCTGATCCAGGAGGGCAATCTCGGCCTGATCAGGGCGATGGAGAAGTTCGACTACAGCAAGGGCTTCAAGTTCTCCACCTATGCCACCTGGTGGATCCGTCAGGCCATCACCCGCGGTATGGCCGATCAGAGCCGCACCATCCGCCTTCCCGTGCACCTGGTCGAGCAGGTCAACAAGCTGGCCAGGATCAAGCGCGAACTGCATCAGCAGCTCGGCCGTGAGGCCACGGACGCGGAGCTGGCCAACGAATCGGGTATCCCGGTCGACAAGATCTCCGATCTGCTCGACCACAGCCGCGATCCGGTAAGCCTGGATATGCCCGTCGGCAACGACGAAGAGGCGCCGCTCGGCGATTTCATCGAGGACTCCGAGGCCACCTCGGCCGAGTCCGCTGTGATCGCCGGACTGTTGCACCACGACGTGCGCAGCGTGCTCGCCACCTTGGACGAGCGGGAGCAGCAGGTCATCCGCCTGCGCTTCGGCTTGGACGACGGCCAGCCGCGCACCCTCGATCAGATCGGCAAGCTCTTCGGGCTCTCCCGCGAGCGGGTGCGCCAGATCGAGCGTGAGGTCATGTCGAAGCTGCGCAAGGGTGAGCGGGCCGATCGCCTGCGCGCCTACGCCAGCTGAGCACAATCCTGCGGTAAATCGTGCCGGTGATCCCGGCACGTCCTCCAGGCGCCGGACTACATCCGAGGCGGGTCCGGCGTCCGGCTTGGTGACCTCGGATGGGTCACCTCGAAACGCCGACCGGTGTCCGCGCGTCCCGCCCCCTCCGGGTTTCGCGCGAGCCGGTCGGCGATCCTCTTGTCGAAAGGCCTTCGGGGCCAGCGTTTCCCATTATCGGCGATGACCCATACGGCACGGTGCCTAGTATTTCCGCATGCAGGGACCGACACTGCGCGATGTGGCCTCGGCGGCCGGTGTGCATACCGCCACAGCGTCGCGCGCACTCAATCCGAACGCTCGTGCCCTGGTGCATCCTGATACCGCACGACGGGTGCTACGTGCGGCGGAATCACTGGGTTACCGTCCGAATCCGATTGTCAGGAACCTGAAGACCATCAAGTCCGGCGCCGTCGGACTGGTCATCCCCGACCTCACCAACCCGCTGTTTCCACCGATAGTGCGTGGCATCGAGGACGTTCTGGCCGCCGCCGGGTACAGCACACTCATCGTCGATACCGGCGATCGGCCCGACCGCGAGCAGGCCCAGATCACATCGCTGCGCTCGCGCCAGGCCGAAGGTTTGATCATCGCCACCGCTCTGCTGGAGCATCCCCTGCTGCGGCAGTTGCAGGAGCAGCGCGTGCCCATGGTGCTCGTCAACCGCCGCACCGAAGGGCTCGATATCGGATCGGTCGCCGCCAATGACGCGGCGGGCATCGCGCTCGCGGTGCGTCATCTAGTCGATCTGGGCCACCGCCGAATCCTGCACCTCGCGGGCCCGCAGACCGCCTCCACCGGTGTCGAGCGCCTGCGTGCCTTCCGAACCGCCGTTCGCGAACACGGTCTCGACGACTGCGCTCGAATCATGGTGTGCGACAGCTGGACCGAAGACGCGGGAGCTCGCGCCCTGCACGCCGCATTGGACTCCGGCGCAGAGGTCACCGCCGTGGTCGCCGGAAACGATCTCATCGCCCTGGGCTGCTACGACGCCCTCGCCGAACGCGATATCACCTGCCCCACCGATATCAGCGTGATCGGCTTCAACGGCCTGCCATTCCTGGACAAGCTCGATCCCCCGCTGACCACCATCGCCATCCCCCACCACGACATCGGCCGAGAAGCCGCCCGCATGCTCCTGGAATCCATCGCCGAGCCCGACCGCACCCCCCGCTCGGTCCTCCTCCCACCATCCCTGGTCATCCGCGGCTCCACCGCCCCACCCCACCGCTAACCGACCCGATCACCCGGTCCCTGACTCGCGCCCTGGGACGCTGCCACCCAGCACGGCCATAGATCCGGCGTTTGCGACTTCCGCCTCGTCAAATGCGCTAGCCGCTTATAGCCGCTCTGGCCGATTCAGTCGACCAACTCCGAGTCGAGCACACCGCTGACACTCCGAGCGTGGCGGCGATCCGGCGTTCGTGACTCCGGCCAGTCCGCCCATCCGACGCACTACGAGCCAACATCGCAAGACGCTGGCCGATCCGATCGCCCGGCCGGCCCCGAGCCGCCCGCCACGTCGCCGACATCCTCGGTGTGGGCAGCGGTGTCAGCGACTCCGGCCGGTCAATCACCCGACGCGCTACCAGCCAACATCGCAACACGCTGGCCGATCCGATCGCCCGGCCCCGAGCCACGCCCGCCACGTTGCCGACATCCTCGGCGTAGGGACCGGCCCGGTGTCAGCGACTCCGGCCGGTCAACTTTTCGGCCGCCGCCTGGGCCATCCGACGTGTCGCCGAGCCAACGTCGAAACGACTGACTCGGAGGCGAAATTGGGCAGGACGGATCGCCGAAGCGATATTGCTGAAACCCACAGCTCGGGGTGCCTCCGGAACATTGTCGCCAAGTGCGGGGCAGTTAGCCCAGGCGGCGGGGGCCGGTGTCGAAGCGGCTGGGTTCGGGGCCGATGCGGGCTCGGGCATAGAGGATGGCGGCGGCGTTCGGGGAGGCGAGGACGGGGTCGAAGGATAGTTCGCGGATTTCTGGGAGGTCGTCGAAGAGGGCCGAGACGCGTTGGGCGAGTTCGGCAAGGGCGGGTTTGTCGACGCGCGGGCTGGCAGGGGTGCCGGATAGCAAGGGGGCCGCGCGGGGAGCGTCGATGAGAGCGGTGGCCTCGTCGGCAGTGAGCGGGAGGGCGCGGTAGGCGCGATCGCCGAGAAGTTCGATGATCATGCCGGAGAGGCCGAATTCGATGACCGAGCCGAAGGACGGGTCGTCCTGCACCCGCAGCACACAGCCGACGCCCGGGTTGGCCATCTTCTGGATGTGCACCGCCGGATCACCACACAGCTCGACCAGGTGCGAATAGGCTTGGCGCACGGCCTCCGGACGCCACAGGTCCAGTCGGACACCGCTGAGATCCGGTCGCCGCCGCCACATTTCGCCGGTCGCCTTGGCCGCCACCGGATAGCCGAGTTCCTCGGCGGCCGCCACCGCCTCATCGGGGTTGCGGACCTCACGGAACTCGACGACGCGAATGCCGTAGCAGTCCAACAGGTCCACCGCTTCCAGATCGGTCAGCCACCGGCCATCGGAATCGCGCATCCATCCGGCGACCAACCGCTCGGCCCGCTCCGCATCAATGCCCGTCGGGCGCACCACCGTCGAAACCGGTTTCGTGCGCCACTGTGCGTACCGGCGCGCCTTGGCCAGCGCACGAGCGGCCCGCTCCGGATCCGGATACGACGGAATCGACCCACGCGCCGCCGTACCGCCCGGACCGCGCACCGCGAGCAGATTCGGAATCCCTTGCTCAGCAACGAAAGTGGTGAGAATTGGTTTGCCGGAATCGGGCACGGCCACCGCGGCCTCGCGGATGGCATCGGCGAATCCGGCCATCGGCAGCGGCACCGGCGGCGCGAAAACCACAATCACCGCATCGATCTCATCCGAGCGCAGCGCTGCGACCACTGCGTCCAGATACGCGCCCGGCGTCGCATCCGGACCGAGATTCACCGGATCGCCGACCGACTCCTCGTCCACCACCCGTTCGGTGGGGCGCGGACGACGAACGTCCTCCGACGCCACCGCGTCGGGCCGCCGCACCTGCAGCCCCTCTCCGCGCGCCGCGTCGACGGCCAGCCAGTTCAATGCCGCGCTATTGCCGATCACGGCGACCCGTGGACCGGCGGGCAGCGGCTGATAACCCAGCAGCGCGGCGCAGTCGAACAGCTCCGAAATCGAGTCGACCTGAACGATTCCCGACTGTGCGAACAGGTCACGCACGATCGAGCGGTCCATATCGCCGGTCGGCTGAGCCCGTGCGGCCAGCCGGCCGCTACTCACCGCGACGATCGGCTTGCTGCGTGCGACGCGACGCGCGATCCGGGAGAACTTGCGCGGATTACCGAAGCTCTCCAGATAGAGCAGGATCACATCGGTGGCGGAATCGGTGTCCCAGTACTGCAGCAGATCGTTGCCGGACACGTCGGCGCGATTGCCCGCCGAGACGAAGGTCGACAATCCCAGGTTGCGTGCGGCGGCCTCACCGAGGATCGCCGCACCCAACGGCCCGGACTGACAGAAGAATCCGATGCGCCCGCGCCCGGGCAACACCGAGGCGAGGGTCGCGTTCAACGAAACTGCGGCGTCGGTGTTCGCGATGCCGAGTGCGCTCGGCCCCACCACCCGCATCCCGTGTCCGCGCGCCGCCTCGACCAGTTCGTGTTCGGCGACCACACCACCGGCGCCGGTCTCCCCGAAGCCCGCGGTCAGTACGACCAACCCCTTGACGCCCTTGGCCATACAGTCGTCGAGGACCGAACCGATCGCCTCGGGGGGGACCGCGACCACGGCCAGATCCACCTCGTCGGGAATATCGCGCACGGTGGGATAGGCCCGTACCCCGCGCACCGATCTACGGTTCGGATTGACCGGGAACACCGGCCCCTGGAACACCCCGGACAGCATATTGGCCAGGATCACCCCACCGACCCGGGCCGGGCCGATGGTGGCACCGATCACCGCGACCGAACGCGGCGCGAGCAGATTGCCCACACTGCGCGCCTCGGAGGCGCGTTCGCGCGAATCCCGCACCCAGAGCAGGGCTTCGGTGGGATCGATGGCGAATTCCAGATGCAGCACCGAACCGTCCCTGCTGCGCTCCACCTGATAGCCCGCGTCGCGGAAGACGGTGACCATCACCGTGTTCTCGGCGAGTACCTCGGCGACAAAGGTTTCGATCTTGTTCTCGGCGGCCGCCCCGGCCAGATGTTCGAGCAGGATCGAGCCGAGTCCGCGCCCCTGGTGTTCGTCGGCCACCACGAACGCGACCTCGGCGGCGCGTGGTCCGGGGCGGTCGGTCAGGAGTTCATAGCGGCCGACCGCGATGATCGCCTCCCCGAGCACCAGCAGCAGCCCGACCCGGTCGTGATGGTCGACGTGGGTGGAGCGGTACAGATCCTTCGGCGAAATGCGTGGGTACGGACCGAAGTAGCGCAGATACCGGGTGCGATCCGACAGTGCCGCGTGGAACTCCTGCAGCCGATCGGCGTCATCGGGTGTGATCGGACGCAACCGCACCACGCCACCGTCAGAGGCCAATACATCGGCGAACCAGTGCTGCGGCGGCGGTGGCGGCACTACCGGAGTGCTCGCCGAATCCGGAATGGGCGGGTTCTCAGTCACGGGGGTCCTCCGGATCCAGTCCGAGCAACCCGAAGGTGGCTCGGCGCGTAGCCAATACGGCCGTATCGATAGCGCGTTGCGCGCGGTCGATGCGCGCGTCCCCAGTTTCCCCGGTGCCGCCGGGTCCATCCCATCGGCGGAACGAGATGTCACCACCGTCACCCATGGTGCGCGGCGGATCGACGGTCGGGGCCGCCGCCCGGATCAGTTCGATCCAGTCCTGCGGCACCGCGGTGTCCGGTGCGATGGTGCGATCCAGTGCGGTCGCCAGCAGATGCGTCCAGGCCCGCGGCACGACGCGCACCAGGCCATAGCCGCCGCCACCGACGGCGAGCCACCGGCCTTCGGCATACTCGTCGGCCAGATCACGCATGGCGATGAAGGCGGCGCGCTGACCGTCCACGGTCAGCTCCATATCGGCGAGAGGGTCCTCGCGATGGGTGTCCACACCGCATTGGCTGACCACGATCTGTGGCCGGAACGCTGCGAGTGCGCTGGGCACGATCGCATGGAAACCGCGCAGCCACTGGGCATCCCGAGTGCCGGGCAGCACCGCCAGATTGATCGCGGTGCCCTCGGCGGCGCCGTGTCCGGTCTCCTCGGGCCACCCCGTATTCGGCCACAGGGTCGCCGGATGCTGGTGGAGCGAGATCGTCAGCACCCGTGGGTCGGCGTAGAAGGCGCGCTGCACGCCATCGCCGTGATGCACATCGACATCGATATAGGCGATGCGGTCGTAGCCGTGGTCCAGGAGCCAGGAAATGGCCACGGCCGCATCGTTGTAGATGCAGAATCCGGCGGCCGAATCCGGCATCGCGTGGTGCATACCGCCGCCGATGCTCACCGCGCGCCGGGTGCGGCCCTCGGCGATTTCGCGCGCGGCGGCCAACGTGCCGCCGACGATCACCGAGGCCGCCTGATGCATCCGCGGGAACACTGGATTGTCCGGTGAGCCGAGGCCATACGGTGGTGCCAGCGGCGCACCCGCTGGCTGCGTGGCATGTTCGACGGCAGCGATGTAGTCGGCGGTGTGGATGCGCAGCAGATCCGACAGCTGTGCCTGCGCCGGCACCAATGGCTCGACACCGGCGAGCAATCCGAGACTTTCCGCGAGCGCCATGGTGAACTTCAGACGCGCCGGTTTCATGGGGTGTTCCGGCGTCCATGCGTAGTCGAGGAATCGGTCGGTCCAGACGACGGTCCCCGGTCGCGACTCGAGATCACCTTCGTCGAGCGGCGCGGAGTGTTCGCCGCGCGGTGCAGTGGCCATGCTCGCAACGCTACGCGGGAAGCTAACCGCCCCGTTGGACGTTCGTATGCAGTAGAAATACAAGCATGTGCGAACACGGCGACCAGCCGTGCGCCGACAGAATTCCCACAGCGCAGTCACCGGTGTAGCGCGAGACGACGCGGCACGCGGGGGTGCCGACGTGCGTGGGTAGAATTCGTGCCGACGAAGGGTTAACAGGTGAAGGATCTGGTCGACACCACGGAGATGTACCTCCGTACCATCTACGACCTCGAGGAAGAGGGTGTCGTGCCCCTGCGCGCGCGGATCGCCGAGCGCCTCGAGCAGAGTGGTCCGACAGTGAGCCAGACCGTCGCGCGGATGGAACGCGACGGTCTGCTGCTGGTCGCCGGTGACCGCCATCTCGAGCTGACCGAGAAGGGCCGCAGCATGGCCGTCGCGGTCATGCGCAAGCATCGCCTCGCCGAGCGGCTGCTCGTGGACATCATCGGGCTCGACTGGCAGAACGTGCACGCCGAGGCCTGCCGCTGGGAGCACGTCATGAGCGAGGACGTCGAGCGGCGGCTGGTCGAGGTGCTCAACCATCCGACCACCTCCCCCTATGGCAACCCGATTCCGGGCCTGGACGAGCTGGGCATCGCCCCGCCGAACGCCGCCGAGGAGACCCTGGTGCGGCTCTCGGATCTGCCGCACGGTCAGGTGCACGCGGTCGTGGTGCGCCGCCTCGCCGAGCACATCCAGACCGATCCGGAGGTCATCGGCCAACTGCGGGAGGCGGGTGTGGTGCCCGATGCCCGTGTGACGGTCGAGACCAAGCCCGGCTCGGTGGTCATCACCGTGCCCGGCCACGAGGGTTTCGAACTCTCGGATGAAATGGCCCATGCCGTCCAGGTGAAGCTGGTCTGAGGCGTGAAACTTCTGGTTACGGGTGGCGCGGGCTACGTCGGTGGTGTCTGCGCGCAGGTTCTGCTCGAATCGGGGCACGAGGTCGTGGTGGTCGACGATCTGTCGACCGGCAATGCCGAGGGAGTGCCGACCGAGGCGCGCTTCGTGGAGGGTGATGTCGCGGTCGCCGGGCCCGCACTGCTCGAGGCCGAATCCTTCGACGGTGTCCTGCATTTCGCCGCGCAGTCGCTGGTCGGCGAGTCGGTGCAGCAGCCGGAGAAGTACTGGCAGGGCAATGTGGTGAAGACCCTCGAGCTGCTGGAGGCGATGCGCCGCACCGACACTCCGAAGCTGGTGTTCTCCTCGACCGCGGCGGTCTACGGCGAACCGGAACAGGTGCCGATCACCGAGGACGCGCCGACCCGGCCGACCAACCCCTACGGCGCCTCGAAACTCGCCATCGACCACGCCATCACCTCCTATTCGATCGCGCACGGTCTGGCCGCGACCAGCCTGCGCTACTTCAATGTCGCGGGCGCCTACGGCGGCCTCGGCGAAAACCGTGTGGTGGAAACCCATCTCATTCCCCTCGTGCTGCAGGTCGCCCTCGGTCATCGCAAGGCGATTTCGGTCTTCGGCACCGATTGGCCGACACCGGACGGCACCGCGGTCCGCGATTACATCCACATTCGCGACCTCGCCGAGGCCCACCTGCTCGCCCTGGCCACCGCGGAATCCGGCACACATCGCATCTTCAATCTCGGCAGCGGCACCGGATTCTCGGTGCGCGAAGTGATCTCGGCATGCGAACGCGTCACCGGACTGCCGATCACTGCCCAGGACGCCCCCCGCCGCCCCGGCGATCCGGCCGTCCTCATCGCCTCCAGCGACCGTGCCGTCACCGATCTCGGCTGGCGCCCACGGCACAACGACCTCGACGAAATCGTCGCCGACGCCTGGGAATTCCTCCGGGACCTGGGTCCGCTCGCACACAGCGCGAAGTAGGACGCTGGGCCCTACTCACCCGGTGGTCGCGCACCGACGCAACCACCGGGTGGCTCGCCTCGAGCGTCATCCGATAACCGGGCCCAGGTCGATGCCGAAGTCGGCGGCGATACCGAGGCCGCAGTATGCCAAGCGGCGCAGCGTGTCCGGGCGCATACCGGTACGCAGGGAGATCTCGAGCAGGTTCGCCATGGAGTGGTCCGGATCGGCGTCCAGGGCGGCTTGCAGGGCGATACCCGCGAGGGGACCGTCGCCGCGGATGTAGGCGCTGTAGCCGAGCAGGGTCGCGGCATCGGCGCGATCGCTGCCCGAAAGTACCTGCACCATCGCCACCCACAGACTTTCCGCGGCGGCGGCGTGGTCGCCGATGGCCAGACCGAACAGGGCGTCGCGGACGATCCGATCACGCAGCGCGGCAGCCAATTCCGCGTATTCCCGGGCGGTGAGGGCCGCCCCGGAGTCGGTGTTGGCGATCTGCCACAGCATTTGTTCCAGTGCCCGCCGGTGATAGCCGTCGGGATCGCCGCGCCGGACGGCCGCCGCATACCGCTCGTACGCGATGGCGCGGGCGCTGTCGAGATGTGCCGCCACGTGCGGCGCCAGCCCTTCATCGACAGCAACCAGATCGGTCAGCTCCGAACGAGTCCCGCGGATCGGCCGTCCCTCCAGCACATGTGCCACCGTGACCATCGAGGTGGCCGGATCCGGCAGCGTCCCATGGTGATTCGCGTCGGGCAGACTCCACCACCGCTGGTCCGCCTCGATCGCGCGTACCGCCCACGCGCCCTCCAGATACACCTCCTGTGCCGCGAGCCGCCGGGCGAACGCGGCGATGAGTGTGCCCAACGGCCCGGCACTCGCGCCGTGTCGGCGTGTGCGCTGCGGTTCGTGCGCCCGGTCGTCGACGATCACCGCGAGCACCTCCGTCGCCCCCTCCGCGGCACAGATCTGCGCGACGCATTCCGCATACGCCGCCGCGAGACCCCGGCGACCGCCGTCGGGATCCAGATCGAATCGCACCACCGCATCAATGATCGGACTGTGGCCCGGATCCGGCGCAGCCCGCAACACGGCCACCACCAGCGACCGCTCCGGGACGAACCCGACCATCGCGGGCACTGCGACGATCAATTCGCCGGGATCATCGACATGCAGTGCCCCGGCTGGGCCACGATCGCCGAACATCGGCGGCGGCTCCGCACAGGTACCCGTCGCTCGCCCGAAACCCCTTGTGCACTCCGTGGATTCCTCATCGTCGACACCGGAGTCGAAGTCCGGCACCGAGTCGATCCCGGAGCGTGCGACGGCACGCGCGTGCCCGGATCTGCGGAGGTGAACGGCTGGGCTCGAGCACAAACCAGCACGGGCGGATGGACCGTCGTCGGGGTCGCCGAGGGCGGGAACGGGATTCGTGAAAGTTGTCATGCACCGAGAGTGCGCTGCCGCGAATCCCGGCCCGAGACACTGACCTGGGCATATCCGGACATTATTTTGCCCTGTGGAAATCGGTTGATCTGTGGACGATTCGGCCTGCGGAGGCGAAACAGCGATAACCGTGTCGGTGCTACCTGCTATCGTCGCGCCGCGAGCTCCCGACGCCGATCGGCGAAACCCGCATTCACCCCTTCTTCACCTTCCCCACCGCCGTCGTGAACAGCTCATCCAACGCCGCCGTATCCGGTTGCGCATCGCTGAACGACATGTAGGTCACCGCGATTCGCACATCGCCGATCTGGCCGGTAAGCGTCTGCATGGACTGTGTCAGGCCCGGCATGCTCACCTGCGGTACCACCGTCCGGTGCAGCGCGAGGGTGTCGTCGGCGTCGATCGGCGGCGGCGCCTGCAGTTCGGTGGTCACCGTCGTCGTCGCACCCGCCCGGCTGACCCGCATTTGCTGACACCGCCGCAACTGGTCGCGCAATGCCGACAGCGGCTGTCCGGTCCTGGTCAACTCGACGGTGATCGTGGCACGCGTCTCGTTGTCGGTGCCCACCGCGACGGCCGTCTGATTCGGGCCGAATTGCTGCGCGGGCGGGGCACATCCATCAGGTTGCACCGTCGAGCCGCGCCCGACCCCGGTCAGATCCCCCGATGCCTGCGCGGCCGCCTCGGGTGGCAGCACCACCGCCTCGTACCGGGCCGGGAACTGTGTGGTGTCGGGCAATAGTGTCGAAAGCTGCGCCGCCACATGCTGGATCACCGCACTCGGCCCCGCGGCGACCGGATGCCCGGTCACCGTCGATGCGCACCCCGTGAGCAGCGCCGCACTCGCGGCGAGGGACGTCCACCCCGATACCGCGAATCCGCGTGGCCCCCTGCGCGTCGAATTCGGCACAGTCACCGTTTTACTGTGCCAAACTCCCCGTGCCCACCCACGATGCCACGCCGATCGTTGCGAGTGCCCTGCGAGCAGTCTCCAGCGGCGGCGGTCCGGCCGGGAATGCGCGGGACACCACCGATGTTGCCCTCTCTTATGGGTCGGTGTCGCCCGTGGTAACCGGTGTCGGTGTCATGGGGGACAATGGACAGTGGTTGACCGCCGCGAAATGCCCAACAGGCCTAGGACCTGTAAGTTCTCGGCACCAGGCGGCTCGCATAGGTGAACCGCGCAGGAAGGAGTACGCGATGGACCACGAGTCGCGAATGTACGAGTTGGAGTTCCCAGCTCCACAGCTGTCGTCCGACGATGGCTTGGGTCCGGTTCTGGTACACGGACTGGAGGGCTTCACCGATGCCGGGCATGCGGTCCGGCTGGCCACCACGCACCTGCGCGAGAGTCTGGAGAGCGAGCTGGTCGCCTCGTTCGATGTCGACGAGTTGCTGGACTACCGGTCGCGTCGCCCGTTGATGACGTTCAAGACCGACCACTTCTCCGACTACGCCGAGCCCGAACTGAATCTCTGGGCGCTGCGCGATACGTCGGGCACCCCGTTCCTGCTGCTTTCCGGGCTCGAACCGGATCTGCGGTGGGAGAAGTTCACCACCGCGGTTCGTCTGCTCGCCGAACAGCTCGGCGTGCGCCGCAGCATCGGCCTGAGCGCGATTCCGATGGCGATCCCGCACACCCGCCCGCTCGGCATCACCGCGCATTCCTCGGACCGCGATCTGATCGCCGACCACCAGCGCTGGCCGGGCGAGCTACAGGTGCCGGGCAGCGCGTCGTCGCTGTTGGAGTACCGGATGGCCCAGCACGGCCACGAGTCCGTCGGATTCTCGGTGCATGTGCCGCATTACCTCGCGCAGACCGCCTATCCGGAGGCCGCGCAGACCCTGCTGGAACACGTCGCCGACAATGCTGGCCTGGAAATCCCGCTGGCAGCGCTCGGCGAGGCCGCGGCCCGGGTCCGCGAGCAGGTCAACGAGCACATCGCGGGAAACTCCGAGGTAGAGACGGTCGTGCACGCGCTGGAGCGCCAATACGACAGCTTCCTCAGCGCACAGGAACGCCAGTCCAGCCTGCTCGTCGGCGATGGTGAACTCCCGAGCGGCGACGAATTGGGCGCGGAGTTCGAGCGCTTCCTGGCCGAGCAGGGCGGCTACGACGGGGACGAGGGCGAACAGTCCAACTGACCCGATCACCCCGACCGGGCCGTAGACACCAGCCCGTAGGGTGGTCGGAGTGGATCTGACCGAACTGCTCGAGATACCGGGAACCGACGCCGACGCGCTCTACGAATCCTTCGGGGGCTGGGCGGCCGAGCAGGGCACCCCGCTCTATCCCGCGCAGGACGAGGCGCTGCTGGAGTTGGCGTCCGGATCCAATGTCATCCTGGCTACTCCCACCGGGTCCGGCAAATCCCTGGTCGCCGTCGGCGCGCACCTGTTCGCGCTGACCCGCGGTCTGCGCACCTACTACACCGCCCCGATCAAGGCCCTGGTCAGCGAGAAGTTCTTCGCCCTCTGCGATGTCTTCGGCGCGGACCGGGTCGGCATGGTGACCGGTGACGCGGCGGTGAATCCGGAGGCGCCGATCATCTGCGCCACCGCCGAGATCCTGGCGAATATGGCACTGCGTGAGGGCGCCGCCGCCGATGTCGGCCAGGTTGTGATGGACGAATTCCACTTCTACGCCGATCCGGACCGCGGCTGGGCCTGGCAGGTGCCGCTGCTGGAACTCCCGCGCGCCCAATTCCTGCTCATGTCGGCCACTCTCGGCGAGGTCGACTTCTTCGCGGCCGATCTGCGCCGCCGCACCGGCAATCCGACCGCCATCGTCGCGGGCACCGAACGCCCTGTCCCGCTGAGCTTTTCCTACGCGCGCACGCCCATCACCGAAACGTTGGAAGATCTCGTCACCACCAACCAGTCACCGGTGTACGTCGTGCATTTCACCCAGGCCGCGGCACTGGAACGCGCGCAGGCGCTGACCAGCGTCAACTTCGCCACCCGCGCCGAAAAGGACGCCATCGCAACGGCGCTCGGCGATTTCCGGTTCTCCTCCGGTTTCGGCAAGACGCTGTCGCGGCTGATCCGCCACGGTATCGGCGTACACCACGCGGGCATGCTGCCCAAGTACCGCCGTCTGGTGGAGCGTCTGGCCCAGGACGGTCTGCTCAAGGTGGTGTGCGGCACCGACACCCTCGGCGTCGGCATCAATGTGCCGATTCGCACGGTGCTGCTCACCGGCCTGACCAAATACGACGGTGTGCGCACCCGCAGGCTCAAGGCGCGCGAATTCCATCAGATCGCGGGCCGCGCGGGCCGGGCGGGCTACGACACCATGGGCACCGTCGTCGTGCAGGCCCCCGACCACGAGGTGGAGAACACCCGGCTGCTGGCAAAAGCGGGCGACGACCCGAAGAAGCAGCGCAAGGTGGTGCGCAGGAAACCGCCGGAGGGCTTCGTGTCCTGGAGTGAGGAGACCTTCGACCGGCTGGTCGCCGCCGCCCCCGAGCCGATGGTGTCGCGCTTCGCGGTGACCAACTCCATGCTGCTCAATGTGATCGCCCGTCCCGGCAATTGCTTCGACGCCATGCGCCACCTGCTCGAGGACAACCACGAACCACGTCCCGCCCAACGCCGCCATATCCTGCGCGCCATCCGCCTGTATCGCGCCCTGCGCGACGCCGGTGTTGTGCAGCAACTTCCGGAACCCGACGCACAGGGCCGCCGCGCCAGGCTCACCGTGGACCTGCAGCGCGATTTCGCCCTCGACCAACCCCTGTCACCGTTCGCCCTGGCCGCGCTGGAACTGCTCGACAAGGACGCTTCCGGCTACACCCTCGACGTCATCTCCCTCATCGAATCGACACTCGAGGATCCGCGCCAGCTGCTCATGGCCCAGCAGCACAAGGCCCGTGGCCAGGCGATCAACGAGATGAAGGCCGATGGCATCGAGTACGACGAACGCATGGAGCTGCTGGAGGAGGTCACCTGGCCCAAACCCCTCGCCGAGCTGATCGAGCCCGCCTTCGAGACCTACCGGGCCGGGCACCCCTGGATGTCGGAGTTCGCCCCGTCCCCCAAATCGGTCGTCCGGGACATGATCGAGCGCTCGATGACCTTCGCCGAGCTCATCTCGCACTACGAACTGGCCCGGTCCGAGGGCGTGGTACTGCGCTACCTCGCCGACGCCTACCGCGCGCTGCGCCGCACCGTCCCGGAAGCCGCGCGCACCGAGGACCTCGACGATATGACCGAATGGCTCGGCGAACTTGTCCGCCAAGTGGATTCGAGTCTGCTCGACGAATGGGAGCAGCTCACCAATCCGGGCGCGGAGACCGACGCGGATCAGCTCGCGTTCGGCGCGGAGTCGGTGCGTCCGATCTCGGCCAATGAGCGTGCCTTCAAGGTGATGGTCCGCAACGCCATGTTCCGCCGCGTCGAACTGGCCGCCCTGCGTCGCTGGGAGACCCTCGGCGAGCTGGGCCAGGGCCCGGACTGGGAAGCGGAGCTGAGGCCCTACTTCGACGAGTACGACGGCATCGGCACCGGCCCGAACGCCCGCGGTCCGCAACTGTTCCAGGTGGAACAACGCCCCGGTTTCTGGCACGTGCGCCAGGTCCTCGACGACCCGTCGGGCGACCACGGCTGGGCACTGGCGGCGGTGGTCGATCTTGCCGAGTCCGACGCCGCGGGCGAGGTCGTATTCGACGAGGTCACGGTAGTCGCGGGGTGATCATGGTCAAGGTGTCATCAACGAGTTAGTTAACCGGGGCTTCGCGCTGATACTCTCTCGCGCGGTGCCTGAACGACGGCCGCCCCCCAAACGACGGAGAGTTCCCTTAGATTGACCGGCTCAAACCTGCCCGAATCGCCCTATCTGGTCATCGACCCGGAGCGAGTGCGCGAGAACTATCGCGCACTCGCAGCAGCGGTACCCGGAGCGCGAATTCGCTTCGCGGTCAAGGCGAGCCCGATCCCGGAACTGATCCGCCTGCTCGACGAGGCGGGCGCGGAGTTCGACGTCGCCAGCGTCGGCGAGATCGAACTCTGCCTGCGCGCAGGCGTCGACCCGGCCCGCATGTGCTACGGGAACCCGATCAAGAAGGCCGCCCATATCGCCACCGCCTACGCCGCGGGCGTGCGCCGGTATGCCTTCGACACCGAGGACGATCTGTTGCGGATCGTCGAGCACGCGCCCGGCTCGGAGGTCGAATGCCGGTTCCTGTCCGCGGCGCCGCAGTCGACGACGCCCTTCGGCACCAAGTTCGGCTGCTCGCCCGCCGAGGCGCTGCGGCTGCTGGTGCGCGCCCGTGATCTCGGACTCATCGTCGGGGGGCCGTACTTCCATGTCGGCTCCCAGCAGACCGACCCGCGGGCCTGGCGCATCGGAATCGAGCAGGCCGGGCACATCGCTGCAGCATTGGCGGACAAAGACATTTCCGTACGCTCGGTGAATATCGGTGGCGGCCTGCCCATTTCGTACGTCGAGGCGGCGCCCGCACTCGACGAGATAGGGGCCGTGATCGCCGCGGCCACCGCCGAATACCTGCCTGAGACCGCCGGACTCGTCGTCGAGCCCGGCCGCGCGCTCGTGGGATCGGCCGGCACCATTCACGCCGAGGTCATCGGCGTGCGCATCGCGCCGGACGGACGGCGCTGGGTGTATCTCGACATCGGCCGCTACAACGGTATGGCCGAGACCGAGAACGAGTACATCGCATACCGCTTCGTCACCGAACGTGACGGAGACCCCGTGGACGAGGCGGTGGTGGCCGGACCGACCTGTGATGGCGACGATGTACTGTATCAACGCACGAAGGTCCTTCTTCCGACCTCGTTGCGAGCCGGTGATCGCATCCAGATCCTCGATACCGGCGCCTATACCGCGAGCTATTCGTCGGTGTCCTTCAATGGTTTTCCGCCCTTGACCGTTCATGTCTCGGGCGCTGAGCGAGAGTGAGTTTGCCCATGACGGCGGAATTCACCGGCTGGCATGTGCTGGCCGAGTTCGGTGGTGTCGACGTAGATCTCTGCGACGATCTCGAACGACTCGAATCGGCGTTGCGCGAGTCTCTGATCGCGGCGGGCGTCACCATCTGCGATGTCGTACACAAGAAGTTCGATCCGCAGGGGGTGACCGTCCTCGCGCTGTTGTCGGAGTCCCACGCCTCGATTCACACTTATCCGGAGTCCGGCGACATCTTCGTCGACGTCTTCACCTGCGGAAGTATCGGCGCAGGCGCGTCGAAGGCGGTGGAGCTACTGCGAGATAAGTTGTCTCCCAAGGATGTTCGGATGCAGGTCATCCAGCGCGGGCACGGCTCCACGCGGATCGAGGAGCCGGTCGGCAACGGCCTGACCCGCATCTGGGATCTGCACGAGGTCCTCGTCGACACCTATACTCCGTTCCAGCACATGGTGATCGCACGCACCGAACAGGGCATCAGCCTGTTCTCCGACGACGATCGCCAGTCCACGGAGTTCTCCCAGCTGACCTACCACGAGGCGATGATGGTCCCCGCCTTCGCGCTGGCCGCGAAGCTGGACAAGGTCCTCATCGTCGGTTCGGGTGAGGGTGTGGCCAGCCAGATGTCGGTTGCCGCGGGCGCGACACTGGTGGATCACGTCGATATCGATCAGCGCGAGGTCGAGCTGTGCGCCGAGCACCTGCCCTACGGCTACACCAACGACGAGCTGGCCGCCGCGGTGCGCGGCGACGGCCCGATCAAGGTGCACTACGCCGACGGGTGGGACTTCCTGGCCGAAGCGGCTGCGGCGGGTACCCGCTACGACGTCATCGTGATCGATCTGCCCGATGAGCGGGTCGAGGATGCGCAGCACAACCGCCTCTACGAATCGGAGTTCCTGTCGCGATGTCGGGCACTGCTCGCGCCCGGCGGCGTGCTGAGCGCGCAGGCCGGTTGCGCGACGATGTGGCGCAACGAGACGCTGAAGCGGTCCTGGAAGCGCTTCCACGAGCAGTTCGCCACCGTGGTGCAGTACGGCAGCGATGAGCACGAGTGGACGTTCCTGTTCGGGTTGAACGAACGGATCGACGACCCGGTACCCGCGATGACCGAGCGACTGGCCACGCTGCCCTACCGCGCCGAGACGGTCGACGCGCGGGCGCTGGTGCGCGGCGCGATCGAACCGCACGCGCTGCGCGTGTAGCAGTACCCTCGAATCGCACCGGCTCCCAAGGAATTTCAGCTTTGGAGGCCGGTGCGATTCGGCGTTGCCGCGCGAAACCCATCGCGCACACCGGGGCACACATTTTCCCACGTGGCACGCCTGTTGGGGTGGATGCTGCTGCGTTACGGCGGTGGTGGTGGGCCGCTGCACCGTTGGATGGGCAATGATGTTGTCTCGTGGTGGATTACACGGTGGTCTTCGATCGGGTGCGAGGCTCGCTATTAGGTGGGGCGATCGGTGACGCGCTCGGATGGCCCATCGAATTCCTCGAACTGAATCAGATTCGCGAACGGTATGGCATCGAGGGGGTGCAAGGCTATCTGCCCCAGCATGACGCGGGTGCGCCGCAGCAAATTACCGATGACACCCAGATGACGCTGTTCACCGCGGAGGGGCTGTTGCGGTGCGCGCCGGGCGCCGATCCGGTGCCAGCATTGCGACGGGCATATCTGCGCTGGTTACAGACCCAGGGACAAAGCGGGCCCGCAGTCGAGGTCGACGGTTGGCTAGCGAGTCTGCCGTTCTTGTATGCCGCTCGTGCGCCGGGCAATGCCTGCATGTCCGGACTGAGCCAGCAGACACGGGGATACCTCGCGCCGTACCCGCTCGGCGAAGCTGGTCCGGTGAATCCGGGGTCGAAGGGATGCGGGACGGTCATGCGGTCGGCACCGTTCGGACTCGCCGGTATGGGGCCCGATCTCGCATTCACCGCGGCCGCGCGGAGTGCCCAACTGACTCACGGACATCCCACCGGATATCTCGCCGCGGGTGCGCTCGCGGCACTGATCGATCGCGTGGTGAGCGGTGTAGAGCTACCGATTGCATTGCGACAGACCATTACTCAGCTCACAACCTACCCAGCAGGTGCGGAGACGGCCGCGGCGCTGAACCTGGCTGCCGAGCTGGCCGAGCAGCCAGCCAGCGCCGAACAGGTCGAGCGGGTCGGCGAGGGATGGATCGCCGAGGAATGCCTCGCCATCGCCGTGTACTGTGCCCTGTACGCGGCTCGAACCGGCGATGTGCGCAGGGCATTGCTGCTATCGGTGAACCATTCCGGTGACTCCGATTCCACCGGTGCCGTCACCGGCAACCTGATCGGCGCCGCTCACGGTTTCTCTGCGATGCCGCGGGACTGGATGTCCGGGGTCGAGGGTTGCGATGTGCTGATCCAAGTCGCCGATGACCTCGTCCTGAACTATTTCATCGGCGACCGGTCGATACTGGGTGGCCGATACCCATTCGATTAGGGACTCGTGCGCAGCCGCAGCGCCCATTCCCGCCTCGATCCCGCGGGATCCTCGGGCAAGAATGGGCGCACAGGCCAACCCTCGAACCTATGACTGCTTGCGCCAGTCCTCGACATTCATTCCGCCGATGCCCCAATCCGTCAGCGCGACTTCATCGATCACCACGAACGTGGTCGCCGGATCCTTGCCGAGCACATCACGCAGCAGCTCGGTAACCCCTTTGATCAGCTGGGACTTCTGGTCCCGCGTGACGCCCTCATCGGTGACTTTGATATTGACGTAAGGCATTACGCAGCCCTTCCTGAGATGAACCCGCCGTCGACGGGGAAGATGTGACCGGTGGTGAATGCGGCGTCCGCGAGATACAGCACCGCCGCGGTGGTTTCGCTCACCTCGCCGATGCGGTTGAGCAAAGCCAGCCTGCCCGAAGAGGTTTCGTCGCCGTCGCCGAAAATCGGTGTGCGAATGATCCCCGGGGCAACGGCATTTACACGAATCCCGTCCGCGGCGAGCTCCGCCGCCAGGCTCGTTGTCAGCGCGTGTACGCCGCCCTTGCTGACCAGCGCCGCGGATGCGGGCAGACCCGCCAACGCGTGGTTGATCAGCACCGTCCCGATATTCACGATGCTGCCACCGGTTTTCTGTGCTCGGAGCTGGCGTACGACGGCCTGGGTGGTGAAGTAGGTGCCCTTCAGGTTGCCGTTGAGGTAGCTGTCGAGGTCCGCCTCGGTGACATCGACGAAGGGTTTGGCTCCGAAGATCCCCGCATTGTTCACCAGCACATCCACCCGGCCGAAGCGCTCGACCGCGACGCGGACCAGCTCGGTTCCCGTTGCGGGAGAACCGATATCGCCGACGAAGACGGCGATCCGTTCCGGCGCGCCCAGTGCGTCCGCCACTGCCGCGAGCTTGTCCGCATCGCGCCCATTGAGCACGACGTTTTCGCCGCGCTCGACGAAGGCCCTGGCGATATCGCGTCCGATCCCGCTGGAGGATCCGGTCACGATGACCGTCTTTGCGCTCACCATAATTCTCTCTCTTCCTAGTGATACTTCTTGATACGACCGGTCGTCTTGCAACAGGCGAGCGGACAGCGGAAAGGGCCAACCCCACTCAGGCCAGGAAGTAGTCGTCCAGCAGTCGACGCAGACACTTGTGCAGCGGCTCGAGCGAACGCTCGATCTTCATTCTGATCACCGCGCCCTCCCATGACTCCAGCAGCAGATCGGCCAGATCGGTGGCGTCGATATCGTCGCGAACGGTGCCGAGTTCCTGGGCCCGGCGCAGCGCCACCGCCACCCCGTCGCGCCAGGAATGCCATGCTCCGGCCAGAGATTCGCGCAGCACCTCACTGCCCTCGAGCTCGCCACCGAGGTTCGCGATCAGGCACCCACCCGTGAACTCCGCTCGCACGAAGTCATCCATGAGCCGCGCGAAGAATGCCCGCAACCCGACGATCGGATCCGCTGACGACCCGAGCGCCTCGGCCAGATTCCGCTGCACGCACAGCGAATGATGGTCGATGATCGCGCGGCCGAAACTTTCCTTGCTGTCGAAGTAGTTGTAGAACGACCCCTTCGGCACCCCGACCGCATCCAGCACCTGTTTGATGCCGGTCCCGTGATAGCCGTGCGTCAGGAATCCGGCAGCCCCCTCCTCCACCAGAAGCTGCCGGGTGTCCTCACTGCGTCGCGGTCGCGCCATGGAGTCAATATATGACCGGTCGTCTTGGAATAGCAAATCGGAGCCTCAGAGCGTCCGCCGCCATTCAGCGCAGTGCAGCACGAACGAGGCCAACTGCTCGGTCGCGAAGCGGTCGGCATACCAATCCTCCTGCGCGACAATCGAGGTCCATACATATGCCCACACGGCATCCGCGCCGAGCGCGACCCGCCGCAACTCGTATTCATCGTCCTCGAAGGCGTCGAGCACCGCCCACTCCCCCGCATCGAGCCCGGATAGCACCACACCCCGCGCCACCCCACCCGCGGCGGGCACCAATCCCGGATAGACCCGCCCCGGCAACGTCGCCACCCGCCACCCGGCCAATTCCGCACCGACCAACTCCGGGCACCGCCCGATCAACTCGACCAATACCTCGGGAAACCGCAGCGTTCCGTAGACGAACAACCGATCGGCGTCCGTCATCACGATCGATCGCCCGGTTGCCGACCGTTCGCCCAGCACGAACGTGCCCGATTCGTCCACCGGATCCCTGGAACTGTCCACCAGCGGAGGTTACGCCGCAGGGCACGCGGACGGCGGCTACCGCGAAATCGCCGCCCGCACGCGTACCGTGCCACCAGGACGCACTGCGAGAGGAAAGGCCCGCATGATCCGGCGCAGGCTCGCGGCGGGGATCGCCGTCGCCACCATGATCGTCCTGGCAGGGTGCACGAATGCGGCCGACCGCCGCCCACAGGCGGATCGGCTACACGCCGAGATCAGCGCCATGCCGGGCGTCGACAGCGTCACGGTCGACTACGCCAACGACTCCACCCAGGGCACCTACCTGGACCTGACCATATCGATGCGCAAGGCTTCCGAGGCGCAGATCGCGGATGTGGTCGACTGCATCAACGCGATCAAGCGGCACGATTTCGACAACTTCCAGCAATCTGCCGACTTCACCGTCGGTGATCAACTGGAGCTGAAACTCGATGCCGCGTTGGATCCGGCGCGAATCAGTACTCGCGCCAACATGTTACGCGAACTGGGCGCGAGCCTGCCCGGTTCCGCCATCACCTGGTCGACCTCCACGATCGAGATCGAAAAGTCACCGCCCACAACGGATTCCCTCGCAGCGGTGCGCACCGTCCTGGGCGGCGATCGCGCACAGGTCACCATCAGACCCGCGAACCGCGCCCCGGGGTGGACCGTCGACCTTCCGTTCAGCACCCAGCAGGAACACGACATCCAGGCCCTGCTCACCGATCTCCCGGCCCAGGTTGCCTTCGTTCACGTCACCGATGGACATATCGCGAATCTTTCCGTCGGAGTGCACAGTCCGGACACTGCCTACCAGGACCTGACCGCCATCATCGCCAGCACCCGAACCTCCGAACACCCGATGGACCTGCGTTGGAACTGGGGCAGCTACACGCCGGACAAACTATTCACCGGCAGCGTCAAGATCGCTGGATGCACTGAGCGCGACAGCGCCGCCGACGCGCACCCGGAGCGTTACCTCACCCCCGATGCCATCGCCCTCCAGGGCCGACTCCGCAGCGAATTCGAGATCTGCAACTAGCGCGCCCTATTCCACGAGATGCGCATATTTCGTGCGCAATTCGCGCTTGAGGATCTTGCCGCTCGGATTCTTGGGCAACTCCTCGGTGAAAGCGATGTACTTGGGCACCTTGTAGCCAGCCAACCGGGTGGCGCAATGGCTGACCAACTCCTCGGAGCTCATGGTTGTTCCGTTGCGCGGCACGACGATCGCGGTCACGGCCTCGATCCAGTACGGGTGGGCCAGGCCGATGACGGCGGCTTCGGAGACACCCGGATGCGCGTAGAGCACCTCCTCGACCTCACGGCTGGCGACGTTCTCGCCACCGGTCTTGATCATGTCCTTCTTGCGGTCCACCACCGAGAGGTATCCGTCGGTATCCATGACGCCGAGGTCCCCGCTGTGGAACCAGCCATCGCGGAAGGCTTCCGCGGTCTTGTCCGGGTCGTTCCAATAGCCGAGCATGGCTTGCGGTGAGCGGTGCACGATCTCGCCCACCACGCCCGGCGCGACCGGAACGCCTTCGTCATCGACGATTCTGGTCTCGACATTGAGCGCCGCGCGACCGGCCGAGCCAGGCCTGCTCAGCTGGTCCTGCGGCCCGAGAACCGTGGCCAGCGGAGCCATTTCGGTCTGGCCATAGAAGTTGGTCAACCCGACCCCGGGCAGCCGTTGCGCAAGTTCGGTGAGCACCTCCACCGGCATGATGCTTGCCCCGTAGTAACCCTTGCGCAGCGAGGACAGGTCGTAGGTTTCGAATTCGGGACTGCGCAGCAGTGAAACCCACACGGTCGGTGGACAGAACAGCTTGGTGACCCGCTCCTGCTCGATGGTGCGCAGGATGGTCACCGGATCCGGTGCGCCGAGGATGATGCTGGTCGCGCCGAGATAGATGTCCGGGGTCAGGAAGCAGTGCAGCTGCGCGCAGTGATACAGCGGCAGCGCGTGGATCTCGATGTCATCGGCGCTCATCCCGCCGTCCACGATCGCGCTCACGTATTGCGCGATCAGGCTCCGGCTCGATAGCATCGCCCCCTTCGGCCGCGATTCGGTGCCCGAGGTGTACATCAGCTGCACGGGATCGTCATCACCGATGGCGATATCGGGTTCGGACGAGTCGGGATGATCCTCCCACCGCGCGATGTCCTCCCAGCCATCGGGAGGCGGCGCACCGATCCACCCGCGCACCCGAATCATGCTCTCGCCCACCTGCTGCACCGCGACCAGCGCCTCAGCGGCCAGCCCATCCTCCACGATCAGCCCGCTGGCTCCGGAGTGCCGCAGGATATAGGCGACCTCATCGCCCTTGAGCATGAAATTGATCGGCACCGACACCGCGCCCAATCGGGCCAGCGCAAAGTACACCAGTACGAACTCCCGCGAGTTACGCGCGTAGATCGCGATCCGATCCCCTTGCTCCACACCACGTTCGGCCAACGCATGCGCCACCCGATTCACCGCCGCATCGAGCTCGGCATATGACTCGCGCCGATCCCGCCACACCAGCGCCGTCTTCTCCGGCACCCGGGCAGCACTGCGCCGCAACAACTCCCTCAGCCCCTGACCGCGAGCACCCGCCGTGTCCATACGCCCAACCTCCTACGCAATCGCCACCACCCGACCGTCCAGTCCCACTCACCAGGAACCTCACCGCACGGACAATCGGTAGTTGTCTTCCGACACTGAACACATGTAGCAGCCGAGAATGCGCTGATACAGGTATTTCGGCACAACTGCGTAGCTGATCGACGCGGCCGACCTCTGGCGTTGCGAGGGCTGGAGCCTCGCCGCGGTCGCCGCCACCGAAGGCACCGTCGCCGACGCTCGCCAAACCGATCTCGCCGAACAACAAAGACCCGAGCCGCCATCAAGACGCACCTGGTGCACGCGTTCACCACGCTCGACGTCGCGCTTGAACGGGGCTGCTGCGGTTGAACGGACCTCAGTCGGCGAGATAGCGCAGCATCACCACGGTGTTGAAGTGCCTCGTCTCGACCAATCGGAGCTGGACGCGCTTGTCCAGTGATGGGAACAGCGGTGTGCCACCGCCGAGCACTACCGGCGAGAGGAACAACTGGTACTCGTCGATGAGCCCGTGTGGCATCAGCGAGGCCGCGAGGCTCGCGCCACCGACCTCCATCACGCCATCGCCTCCGGCCTTGAGCCTGCGGACCTCCTCGACCGCGTTCTCACGGACCAGGGTGCTGTTCCAATGGACCTCGGTGAGCGTCCGGGAGAAGACAACCTTGGGCTTCTCCGTCCAGAGCTCGCCGAACTCGCGCTCGATGCGCGACGCGTTCTCGGGCACGTGCGGCCAGTACTCGGCCATCAGCTCGTACAGCCGACGGCCGTGCAGCGAGACCTCGATCTCGCGGTACCTGTCGTTGTGGAACTGGTGCAGTTCCTCGTCGGGGGTAGTCCAGTCGATGCTGCCGTCGCGGTCGTTGACGTAGCCGTCCAGGGACACGCCGATCCCGTAGATCAGTTTCCTCATAGCCGGGTAGACCTCCTACGCGCTCGAAACTCATCGGTGCTCATCGGAGCTCACCTCATAGGATGCCGCGGCTCGCCCCCGCGCACCGGACTCAGACTCCGCACGGGCACGCAGTCCGCCTTACCAGCACACGTCCTCAGAACCCGCAAACTACATCCGAACAGGACACTCTTCTCCCTAATTGTCCATTCCGGCTCAATTCTTCGATTGAAATATCCTCGAGCTGCGATCCGAAATGTTTGTTGTGTTCGGTTGTGTCGTCTTGTTCGGATCAAATATTCGGATTTTCTGACAGGTCGTGGAACCCAGTGATCCCGGCCAGCCCTTCCGACAGCCGCCGCGAGGCCAACCGGCTTTCGGCGAATGGCGGAGGCTAGCGAAGGGTGAAGCTGTGGACGCCATGGGCGCCGATGACCGTTGCGCGGGCAAAGTAGTCGCCGAGGGCGTCGGCGAACGGGCGGGGGTCATCCAGCACAAGCATCGCCGGGCTGTCGATGAACCTCCCCGCGGCGCAGTCCGGATTGCAGTCATTCCGATGCTGGGTGCCGTGACCGACGGCCTGGGCGCCACTCCACATATCCCAGGTGATGTCGTTGATCATGTTATTCCCGTCGGCGCAGGTCAGGGTCAGTGAGGGCGGTTCGATGACATAGGGTCCCCCACAGTCGCTGACCATCGCGCCCGGCATCCCCGGGGTGTCGGACCACGAGGCCGAGGCGGATGGGACCGTGAGAACCCCCGCGCCTGCGGCTGCGGTAGTGGCGGCGATGATTGCCGCCCGGAAGATCGTGCGCTCGTGAGTGCTCATCGACATCGGTCCTCTCGGCCGGAGTGTCGGCCTTGTGGCGGTCATGGCTCTGCTCATCGTGCCCGCCCATCATCCCACCGGACATGTCGTTGAGGAATGATTCAGGACAGTCGCACAACGAATCAGAAATAACACCCGAATCGCGGCACGGATTCGAACCTCCCGGCTGTCGGCAAATGCCTTGCAGAATCCGCCGGCAAACTCGACGCACCAGTGTCGGCAAGCCCAGGGACAGCAGCTAGCGACCACGATCGCGACCAGTTCCAAGTGCACGGTGCCAGCATCTTACGCACCGAGCCTCCATTATCAGCTCTTGCCAGTGAGTGAGCGCTTCGGCGGAGTCGGCCCACGGCGTCCCATGTAGCCGCTGATCGGTTGTCCGGCACGGTGACTCGACAAACTTCGGCGGACCGCGCCTTTCTGCCGATGTGCGGGCATTTCCCCAGCCGTCACGGCGGCTTTCCGGGTCCCGACTGCGGTTTGTGCGGGAGGATTCGCCCGCAGCACTCCGAGGCTCGTGCCGAAAAGCACTGAGCCTCTGCCCTGCCCGCAGAGACGCATCGGGATCGATGCCCCGCATCGCGCGGCGAGCAAGGGTAGCGTCAAGTGGCACGACACGAAGGAGGAGTCGTGCCCGAATCGAATGATCACGATGGCCCGCAGCTACCATCTGAGATCGAAACGTCTTCTGCCGGAGCACATCTCGGGAATCCCGTCGCGACGTACCCGTGGCGGATGCCACCGATTCCCTGGCGCGGCTACGCGATGTGGGGCACCCTTACGGTCATCCTTTGCGGAACGTGGGGATATCTGGCGGGAGCCGCCGTAGGCGCGGTGTGGGCGGCATTGTTGTTCCTCATGCTGGGTATTCCGCTCGTGCTTCGCCGCCGGTCGCGGTTTATCGACATCAATGCGCAGTTGGCGCTCTATGAGCACGGCCTCGTGGTGGTGGGTGCGAACGGAACCATCCGAGTCGCACGCTACGACAGCACGCTCGCCTACCTGTACGGGTATTCGGACGACACTTTCCAGCGCGAGGCCGATCGCCCGAAGTATTACACCGGCACCCTCACCGACATTGCGGGACAAAGCATTCCGCTCAACGGGTTCTTCGAGACCGACTTCTGGCTACGCGGCGGGTACACAGACCCGCAGTATTGGGCTTCAACAATCCACGATGGCATCGTAAAAGCCTGCTTCGCCTCCGCCGCAGCAGAACTCGACGCAGGCGGAGCCCTCGACTTCGGCCCGATCCGCATCTCCGCGACCGACATTTCCGCCAACGGCCAGGCCGTCCCCTGGCCCAGCGTCCAGGAGATAAGTGTCGATGCCGGGCGAGTCGGCATAACTGTCGACGGAAAATGGAAGCCACTGAAAGGCGCAGCACTTGAATTGATTCCGAACTTCCGGCTGTTCACCGCACTCACGGACCACCGACGCCACCAAGCGAAGCCGGATGAACAAGAGCCCCACAACAACGGTGAGCCGCAAACCGACTGATCAGCCGAACGTCGCTCGTCTGCACCGCACTTGAACACAGGATTCTGCGGGCGAGCCAGATTCCGTCGTACCCGACCACAGGTCGCTGAGCAGCACCAGCGCTCCGGAAACCAGACGAGTATGGTGGTCGAGGCCGTCGTCGGCGTGAATTGTCCTGGGCCGTTGCGCCAATGCCCCATACGGAGAGCGATGGCCGACACCGTTATCGCTCGCGGCAGTAACGAGACGGTCCCGTGGTGCGAAATCAGGACAGTAATCCATGCAGATCGCGCGGTAGCGGAACCGACCCGGGGGACCCATGCACCACACCATGCCTGAACGCACTTCTCGCACCCCCGGCAGGCTCTCGCGGCGGGTGGGGGTGATGCTGCTCGGTGCGCTTGCCGGTGCGGCGGTGATCTGCGGATGCTCGAACTCGTCGACGACGCCGACCCTGGGCTCGTCGGCGATCTCCGGCACGACGCCGGTCGCCGTCGCCCCGTCGGATACCTCTGGCGCGCCCGCCACCTCCGGCGATCAAGTGGCGCCGTCGCAGCCGCAAGCCCAGAGCCCGATCAATCCCTCGGAGACCGCGGCCCCGCAGCCGATCACCTCCGTCCCGGCGGACACTGTGCAGCAACCGGCAGCAAACCATCCGGCATCCGGCACCACCTTTGCCGGTGAGGGACTCACCAGTCAGCAGGCCACCGACTTGCAAAAGTCCGTGGACGGCGGCCACCAGCCCTGGCGCCTGGACCGCGTCCAGGTCGCAAAGTCCTTCGTGCAAGGGCGATTCGGCTGGACCAGCGTGCAAACGAGCACCGACGCACCGACGGTCGTCTTTGTCACCAACCAGGACGGCAGCAAGGTCGCCCTGAACCTCGCCCAGCCCGCGACCCAGGGCGACCACGGCATCTGGGTCGTCGAGACCGGCGTGTGGAGCTGACCCCACACAAGACCTCGAACCCGTGAAATGCGGTCGGGAGTTCGGCGACCGCATCCTGTGCATAGATAACGTGCAGAACTGACCACCGGCCTGCGCAACTGAGCAGAAATGAACCGCTCGCCGAGGCCCGACTCGATGCCGAAAGATCAACGTGCCATGACTATTTCAGCATTCGCGATGCACACCGCCCGGCCGAATACATAATGTTCCGGCGGTTTTCGACGAAGAGGGTGGCTCTACCGGCCATGCGTTCGGGACTGCGATAGTCCCAACACTCGATCGAGGTCACAACAAACCGCAATCTTCGGAAGGTCTGATAAGAGTTGTTGGACACCAATAGTTTTCGACACCGGAGAGCACGCTGCAGCACCTGCACTGACGCGGTCGGCTGAGCTCGGTCAGTGGGCTGACCGCCGTAGAGTTCGGTTGCGGGGATCGCTGAGCGCGGGTCAGGTGTTGGTTCGCAGTCGTCGAGATAAGGAGGCCCCGATCGAAACATCACGTGTGCACGACGGACAGACCGAGGGTGGACGGTACACTGCCACTGCGCCGGGTTCCGCGGTCCTGACAGGGACGGTCCTTGGTGTTGTGGTTCTGTTGTGCGTCCACCTCGACTGGGCTCCGTTCGTCAGGAACTCGACCGGTCCCGATCAGCTCGTTGGCTTGGTGGCCGGCGGGATTCTGCTTGGTGTTTCCCTGCTCGTGTGGGCGATCAAGACGCTGTACCTGCTCGGCAGAGAGCAGGGGTGGTCCTGGAAGGTCGCCGCAGTGCCGGTGGTTGTGCTCGCGGGGCTGGTCGCTGGTTTGGTCTCTCAGCCCGCGAACTTCGACTCCGCACGTCCGGAAATGGAAAAGGTCGCGGTCGAGATGCTGCACGAGGATAGACCGATTACCCGCCAAGACCTGAGTCTCGGCGGCCTCGATATCAGCTTGGCTCACCGCCGGTCCGATGGGCGCGTCTACTTCTATGACGCCGACGGGTACGTGGGCTCCACTGTCCAGGGCTGGGTCTACTCGCCTAGCGCAGAACCAGTAGGGAGTGGCGCCCAACGGTTCGAAAGGCTATCCGCAGACTGGTATTCGTTCGTCTTCACTCTCGACTGAGACCCGCCGACGGCGACTCAGTACCAGGACGGTCGGACCAGATGGTCATTCGAGTTTGCGCAGAAAGCGCCACGTCCTGACTCGATGCCGTCACCGACCGCTCCGCCACCTACCGTTGCTGATTTTCCCGCCGCGCCGTAGATATCGCCGAATTTGTTATATCGAGCTCCGGCAAAGCGTCTCGAAGTTCCCACGTGCCTACGTCGGGATCGAGCTCCAACGAACTCTGATCAACGCGCGACCATGTCCTCGCCGAGGAATCCACCCGACTGGTGCCGCCACAGCTGAGCGTATGTTCCTTGCGCGCATAGCAGCTCCTCGTGTGTCCCCTCCTCGACGACTCGCCCGTGGTCGAGCACCACCAGCCGGTCCATCCCGGCCACAGTGCTCAGCCGGTGCGCGACAACCAGCGCCGTACGCCCTTGCATCAACTCCCAGAGCGCTTGCTGCACAAGCAATTCGCTTTCCGAGTCGAGGGCGCTGGTCGCCTCGTCCAGGAGCAGGATGGGCGCGTCCCGCAGGATGGCCCGAGCCAGCGCGACCCGCTGACGCTGGCCGCCGGACAGTTTCACGCCACGCTCGCCGATGAGCGTTCCCATACCCTGCGGCAGCGCGTCCGCGAACTCGGTGACGTGCGCGGCCTTGGCGGCCCGCAGGATCTCCTCATCGGTGGCGTCCGGGCGCGCGAACCGAATGTTCTCGCTCAGGGTCCGGTGAAACATGGCCGGATCCTGTGGCACGTAGGCGATCAGACTGCGCAGATCCGCCTGCCGCAGCCGGGCGATGTCCTGCCCGCCGATGCGTATCGTCCCGGATTGGATATCCATCAACCGCAACAGCAGTTGGGTGATGGTGGTCTTGCCACCACCGGATCGTCCGACCAGGCCTACCTTGGCGCCGCTGGGCACGTGCAGATCCAATCCGTGGAACAGCTGCCGCGCACCCCCATGCGTGAAGTTCACTGTCTCGAACCGCACGTCGAAGCCCTTGGGCCGCAGTGGTTCCGGATCTTCGATATCGAGCACCTTCGGCTCGTCGAGCAGCAGTTCGGTGAACTGTGCCGCCTCGGTGAGCACCGTCTCCAACCGCCGGTAGATCTGGTTGAACCGGAACATGATCCCGGTGGCGTTGAAGTAATAGGTGAATGCCACCACGATGGCCTCCACCCCCGCATTCCCGCCGCTGAGGCCCAGCGCGATCAGCAGGCCCAGCACGTTGGTGAGCACCAACAGCGGCGTCACCAGCGTATCTATCCGCAGGTTCGCGTAATCCCAGGAGCGCAACGACTTTCGCCGCGACGTGGCGACCCGCCGCCGATGCTCGGCCGCCTCCTGCGGTTCGGCAGCGAAGGCGCGCACCACCTGCATATTGGCCAGGCTGTCGGCCACATGCCCGGAAACCTGCGCAATGGCGGCCTCCCGGTCGTCGACGAGCTTCTGACGGCGCTGGATCAAGGGCATGATGACCAGCGCGGTCACCACGATCATCCCCATCAGCACGAGGACCAGCACGGGGTTGTAGCGCCACAACACAACCGAGGCGAACACCAGCGGCACCAGAGCCGCCAGAATCTCGAAAGCGAGGGTGTCCACGAACTGTTCGAACCGAGCCGCGAAGCTGAGCGAACGCTTCGTCAGCGAACCGGCGAAGTTGTTGTGGAAGAACGCCGCGTCCTTGGCGAGCAGCTCGTCCATGGCGAGCACGTACAGGTGCTCGATACCATAGGCGTCGACTCGGTTCAGACAGTGAATCCCGATGCGCCACAACAGTTCCGCGAGCAGCAGGGTGCCACCGAAGGCGAGGATATACGAAGCCAGGGCCCGGAAGCTCGTGTCCCCGGTCACCGCGACCCGGCCGACCACTATCGCGACGATCAGCGGCGCGATGTACAGGTTGCAGATGTTGCCGAGTGCCGGCGCCAGCAGCGCCGGAATCGTCGTGGCCTTGCGAGAGGCCATTTCCCGGCCATAGAAACGCAGCACCAGCTTGACCGCCGTTGCGCGTGAACTCATGCTCCCCCCTCGTCTCGAATTAACGAGCGACGCAGGTGAGCAATGATCCCGCGTCCAGGCGGGTTACCGCCAGCGAATATCCGCCGACCGCGAGCTGGGTCCGCTCGCCGGGCTTCGGGTGCTCGTAGTTCGGTCAGGGCGGGTGCCGGCCGCCGATCCGGCCGCGGGCGGATTGCAGGCCGATGCGCGAAAGTGGTGGTTGAGAATCCGGGTGGTCGATCTACTTGTGCGAATACCGGCGTCGCTATCCGTCTGCAGTCCGGTGTCGACGGGCGGGCTGCATCGGCGGCGGGCACCATCAGGCCGCGCGCTCACTATCGGCACGGCAGTGGCACAGTGAACCAGAGGCGAGCCCGAGCGAAGAGGAACAGACCATGAGCGGACGTACCCCCAGCCAGTGGGAAGAGCTCACTGCTGCCGACCCTGCGCATTCGACGTGGTACGTGGAGCGGTTCCGGGCAATGGCGGCCGAAGGCACGGACATTGTCGGGGAGGCGCGGCTGGTCGACGCGATGCTCGACCGCAGTGGCCGAGTCCTGGACGCGGGGTGCGGCCCGGGGCGTGTGGGCGGCTACCTGCACCGAGCTGGCCACGTCGTGGTCGGCGTCGACGTCGACCCGGTGTTGATCGCTGCGGCGGAGCAGGACTATCCCGGTCCGACCTGGATAGTCGGTGATCTCGCCGAACTGGACTTGCCAGGCCGTGGGATCGCCGGCGACTTCGACGTCATCGTGTGCGCGGGGAACGTGATGACATTTCTGGCACCGTCCACCCGGGAGGCGGCGCTGACCGGGTTCGCCCGCCATCTCGCCCCAGCCGGTCGGGTGGTTGTAGGGTTCGGCGCCGATCGTGGTTACGAGTTCCCGCAGTTCCTGGCAGACGCCGAGGATGCCGGACTCACGGTGGATTTGCGGCTATCGACGTGGGATCTACGTCCATTTACCGACGAGTCCGACTTTCTAGTGGCGGTGTTCTCGCGCGCAGATCGAAGCCTGCCCAGCCCCGAGAGATCCCGCTTCTGAGTGCAGGGTCGCACAGTGTTCGTAGCAGCGAGTGGGGTGGACGAATTTCCTTATGCTCCAACCGGTTCGGTGCTCGATCCAGTGGTTTACGGCAGGGGAGGCGAACACGATGCTCAGGTGCGCCTCGATCCGCTGGGCGCGCGTTTCCCAACGGCCACGGGGCCGCACCTCGAGGTTCGACGGTCGGTAGCCGAGGCGCGGGGTCCGGACAGGACCCCGCCACCAGCTGCGCCGACCCCGCACCCGTCAGGCAGCGTCGAGGGCCGCGGTGATCTTGCGGGCCATCGCCGCCACGGCCGGGCGGGGCTCGCCCCTGCGGGACTGCCGGCGGCTTCGACGGCGACCAGGACGGTGTCGCGGAAGTTGTCGGCCTCACCCGGATACTGCTCGCCGAGCAGGCTCATCGCCGCGGTCAGGCTCGGCAACACCTGATCGGCGAGTTCGGCGACCGACTTACCCGGCAAGTGGATGTCCTTGGACTTGGCGGCGAGCACATGCCCGACCAGTCCGGTCGCCGAGGTCAAGACAATGGAACCGTGCGTGATGCCCTTGTGCGACGCACCAGCGGCGGCCAGCAACGACACCGCACCGTAGGCGGCGGTGCGCAGGGTGCTCTTGTCCTGGTCGGTCAGGGTGATGGTGACAGACATCTCGTGTACTCCTCGAAATCGGTTGTGGCACCGACCGGAACCGTGTCGGTGCCGGTCGTTTTGTTCGATGGACACACTGTCGCCGGGCCGACTGACGGCGACCTGACACACACCTGACACCTGCACTGACACCACGATCGGCCATCAACGCGCCAGCTGACCCGCCGACGATCACCCGGCCCCAGACCGCTGCGGCACCGAACATCCGCACAATGCCGATGTGCGGATGCCGCGCAGACAGTCATGGCGAACCGAGCAGTGAGTGCGTCGGGGTGATGGAGCGGATCCGGAGCAGGATGTCGAACCATTCACCCAGGCCGGCACCACCGATGTAGTGGTCGGCATCGCGATCCGGGTCGTAGGTTCCGATGACGAGACGGAGTTTCGCGGGCTCGTGCAGCCATCGTTGTACCGCGTCGGCGGGCGGATTCCGCACATCGAGCAAATAATTCTCGCGTTCGGGCAGATCGAGCATGGTGTCGGCGAAATCTTTCGCCGGCGCGGGGATGACCATGTCGGCGCGGACCTGGCCGTGATGGAAGGTGACCGCCACCGACAGGTAGCCGGTGCCGAACCGTTTCCGGAGCAGAGATCCTGTGGTCGGGAACTCCTGCGACATCGCAGCCAGGGTGAGCCGATCTGCGACCGCTGTATTCGACACCCCTTCCCAGTACACGATGCGATGCCCAGTGCGGTCGTGCCAGTCGGCGATGCGATCGGCCGCGTCCGCAGTTTCAGCGGCAAAGTCACGGCGCCCAGAAGCGGTGCTGAACTCGTGGTATCGCACGATGAGACGGGCTGCGTCCAGCACGGCGGGCATATCGGCGGCACCGGGCAACGACTCGACCAGTGTCAGCGCATCTCGGGCGTAGTCGACGAACGGGCGCCCGGGGTGGGTGCCGTTGGCGCGCTGTATGTGTTCACCCAACCGGTGAGCGGTGACAATCGGGTCGTAATGCGAGTTCAGCTCGCCGAGCCGTTCCGGCGCAACAGTTCTGACGAACGCCGTCACTTGCCCATAGTGTGCAGGCTTCGCGGCCTCCGGCGTCAGGCCGAACAGCCGCAGTGGATCGTCCGGGTGCGCACGATTGAAGGCGCGCGCCCATTCCAGCACCGCGAGTGTCTCGGAGTTGCGCCACGGGACCCAGACGTCGTCGAGCAATTTGCGCGGGTCGCCGACACCCGTGCGCGCGTATTCGTCGATGGCCGCGATGACGGCAACATCGTCGAGCAGCGCCAGCGCCCGAAACCCCTTTTGCTCCACCAGTATCCGCAGTATTCGATGCGCGGTTGCAGACAGTTCGTGCCCGGCGCGGGTGGTCATGCCGATACCGGCGACGGTGACGTCACCGGCGGCCCGATCAGCCAGCACCTCGAGATCGGCAAGTGGCCCGTCGGCCTCGACCACGTCGAACGGATGGGCCGTGTCGCGAATCCATTGCATGACCTCGGCGACGTCGGGTGCCGGGTACGACATGATGTCCTCCTACAGTGAGCGAACGTCCCCTGCCGTGCCGGGAAGGGGCGGCTGAGTAGCGACGAAAATGCCTTTAATTGCAAAGCCAATTAACTTTGGCGACAAAGGTAATTGGCAGTGAAGCAGATGTCAACGACGGAGTCGCCATCGAGGCACAGGGGCGGCCGGGACGTAAACCCTCGACTTTTGCCTGCGCAAGCGCATGGCGATCGCTCGTCGAAGGGGCTTGTATCGGCAACACTCAGACCAGGTTCATGCGGTACGGAAGGCGTCGATGTTGCGGGTGCACCAATGTTCGAATGTGCGCGGGTCCCGTCCGAGCAGCTGGCGGACGGTGTCGGTCCGGAACCCCACTGTGTCGGCGCGCATCAATTCGAATCCCTCGATAATTGCGGCGGCCAGTGCGGGTGGTGCGCCGTTGGGGTAGCGGGAGTGCAGGGCTTCCTGCGGTGTGGCCGCCTCGTGGACCTCGATGGCGCGGCCGATCGTTCTGGCGATGGTCGCGACTTGCTCTGCGACAGTGTAGGTTTGCGCGCCGGTGAGGGTGTAGGTCATGCCTTGGTGGCCGTCGTTGGTGAGTAGTTCGGCCGCCACGGCGGCGATATCGGCGGGATCGATCGGGGCGTAGCGGCCCGGTCCGGTGGGATCGAGCACCGCACCGCCGGAGCGAATCGTCGGTGCCCATGCCAGCGCGTTCGTCATAAAGCCACCGGGACGCAGGACGGTCACCGGAATGCCGGATTCGGCAACGATCCGCTCGCGGTCGCGATGCCAACGCCCCATGGCCGGTGCGGGATCGCCCATCGCATTGAAAGACGACAGTTGCACGATATGCCGGATCCCGGCGGCTCGCGCCGCGCTCACCGCACTCACCGTATGCTCCGAGCCGATCCCCGGCACCAGGAGGAACAGCTTGTCGGCACCGTCGAAGGCCGCCGCCGGAGTGGCTGGTTCGTCCAGGTCGCCGACGATCAGCTCGCTCCGGCCGGGATCCGCGACACGAGCCGGATCGCGAACGAGCACACGGAATTCCGCACCCCTGGCATCGAGTTCGCCGATGAGCTCACGGCCGATATTTCCGGTGCCGCCGGTAACAACTATCATCAGATCTCCACATCGTTAGCCGTCTAATGAACAGAACGTTAGACGGCTAACGATCAAGCGTCAATGCCCGGCGACCACGACAAGGAGGCCGACCATGCCCGAATTCCTCGACCTGCACGGCCGCAGTTCGAAGGTGCTGCGCGCCCTCGCCGATCGCGAGATGCGTACGCACGGACTACATCTGGGCCAGAATCACGTCTTGGCCCTACTGTGGGAGCGCGACGGCCGCACGCCGGGCGAGGTCGCCGCGGCGCTGAACGTCACCACCCCGACCGTGGTCAAGATGGCCAACCGGATGAGCGCGGCGGACCTGCTCGAGCGCCGCCGCGACGAACACGACAACCGCCTCGTCCGCCTCTGGCTCACCGATAAGGGCCGCGCCCTCCAGCAGCCGATCGAGGCGCAGCGACAATCCCTGGAGGACAAGGTGACCGCAGATCTCACCCCCGCCGAACGCCGCCACCTGATGAGCGCCCTGCGCAAAATCCACCGGACGGCGAGCGAGCTACTCGGCGACTCCACACCCTGATCCCAGTGTGCAGCGCGGCTCGAATCGCGCCGGGCGACGCCGCCCCTTCGAGCCGCGGCGGTCATCGGCCGACCCGTGGGAGTACCCGACCTTTCGGACGGCCGAGACTCACGGTGCGCGATTACCCTCGGAGACAGGGACCAATTCAGTTCGCCCCGGGCCGCTGCGATCGGATGATCTCCGCGAGCCGCGCGTAATCATCGGCGCGCGCCGTCGACGCACGAAACGCCAGCCCCAGCGTGCGCCCCGGTGCGGGAGCAGCGAAGTGCGCGGTTTCCAATGTGCCGCGCGCGGTTTCGGCCTCGACCGCCATCTCCGGGATCAGCGTTACGCCGAGGCCGCCCGCGACGCATTGGACTACCGTCGCCAGCGAGGCGGCCCGGGTATCGCCGACCGCGGCCGGATGCGCGTCGGCGGAGCGACAGAATTCCAGGGTCTGATCGCGCAGGCAGTGCCCCTCGTCGAGGAGTAGCAGCGGCAGCGCATCGAGGGTGGCCGCGGCGATATCGGTGCGCCCGGCCAGCTCGTGGCCGCGCGGCGTGACCAGCACGAACTCTTCTGTGTACAACGGGATCTCGACCAGGCCGGGCGCCTCGGTCGGCAGCGCGAGCAGCGCCACGTCCAGCACCCCGGTGCGTAGACCCTCCAGCAGCCGGGCGGTTTGGTCCTCGATCACCTGAGGAAGGAGGGCGGGCAATACCTTGCGCAACTCGGGCAGCAGACTCGGCAGCACATAGGGAGCAACCGTGGGGATGATGCCGATCCGCAGGGTGCCGCCCAGACTGTCACCGGTCGCCGAGGCGACGAATCGATCGGCCGCCTCGAGGGTGGCCGTCGCCTGTGGCAGCAGCCGCATACCCGCGGCGGTGACCAACACCCGACGGGTGCTGCGCTCGATCAGCTGCAGCCCGAGCCCGTGTTCCAATGCGGCCAGTGCCTGCGATAACGTGGGCTGGCTCACATTGAGCCTGGCTGCCGCGGTGCCGAAATGGCGATACTCCGCAATCGCTACGAACGCACGCAGCTGCGACAGGGTCGGCTGATAAGTCTGATCAGTCACTCCTATCAGTGTAGTGCGACTGATCACGTTTACCTTTCACTGGCCTTTGGGCAAGATCACCCGTGAGCTTTTCGATCCACTCGCTCTAGCAACCCGACTGACGAGGAGACAAGCATGGCTTTGCTGACCATCGGCGACCAGTTCCCGGCATACAACCTCACCGCGGTGATCGGCGGTGACCTGTCGAAGGTCGACGCTCAGCAGCCTGACGACTACTTCACCCAGATCACCTCCGACGACCACGCCGGTAAGTGGCGCATCGTCTTCTTCTGGCCCAAGGACTTCACCTTCGTGTGCCCGACCGAGATCGCTGCCTTCGGCAAGCTCAACGAGGAGTTCGAGGACCGCGACGCGCAGGTGCTCGGCGCCTCGGTCGACAACGAGTTCGTGCACTTCCAGTGGCGCGCCCAGCACGAGGATCTCAAGACCCTGCCCTTCCCGATGCTGAGCGACCTCAAGCGTGAATTGGCCTCCGCCACCGGCGTTCTCAATGCCGACGGCGTCGCCGACCGCGCCACCTTCATCATCGACCCGAACAACGAGATCCAGTTCGTCTCGGTGACCGCGGGTTCGGTCGGCCGCAACGTCGACGAGGTGCTGCGGGTGCTCGACGCATTGCAGTCCGACGAGCTGTGCGCCTGCAACTGGAAGAAGGGCGATCCGACCATCAACGCGGGCGAACTGCTCGCCGCGAGCGTCTGAGCATTATCCGATACACCTGAAAACCCCCGAATGAGAAGAGGATTCGCCGAATGAGCATTGAGACCCTGAAGAACTCCCTCCCCGAGTACGCAAAGGACCTCAAGCTCAATCTGTCGTCCATCGCACGCACCACCGTGCTGAACGAACAGCAGCTGTGGGGCACCCTGCTGGCGTCGGCGGCCGCGACCCGGTCGGCGACGACGCTGCGTGAGATCGCCGAGGAGGCCGCGGACAACCTGTCGGCGGAGGCGTACAACGCCGCACTCGGCGCCGCCTCGATCATGGGCATGAACAATGTGTTCTACCGGGGCAAGGCGTTTCTCGAGGGCCGCTACGACGATCTGCGTGCCGGTCTGCGGATGAACATCATCGGCAACCCGGGTGTGGACAAGGCCGATTTCGAGCTGTGGTCGTTCGCGGTCTCCTCGATCAACGGCTGCGCCCACTGCCTGGAAGCCCACGAGAAGACGTTGCGCGAGGCGGGCGTCTCGCGCGAGGTGATCTTCGAATCGCTGCGCGCGGCCGCGATCGTCGCCGGTGTCGGCCAGGCCGTGCAGTCCACCGAAGCGCTGGCCGCCGTCGCGGTCTGATATCTCGATACGCCGAGCAACGGCTCCGCCCGAAAGGGCGGAGCCGTTGCCGTTTCCGTGTCGACCGGTACATGTCGGAGCGGCTCGTTAACCTGTCCGCGATACGCACCTCGTGAACAAGGGAGACGGGCCGATGGCTGTCCGCACGCCACCGACCGATGAGGACATCTGGGTGGTACCCGGCGCCTGGTGGTCGAAAACCGATCCATTTCGCGGGCGCTGCCCCGTGGCCAGGGTCACCGTGAATGTGGCTGCGGCACAGTCGGTCTCCGACAAACTGGCGCAATCCGCGGAGCGGATCCGTGCGATTCTCGGCCATTCCGGCTCGCACCGGGTGCTCGCCCAGCGGGGCGCGCAGTACCTGTCCCGTCCCGGTTCCGATCCGCTCGGCGCGGCCGTGTGCGCCGCAATCGGCATGGACGCGAAGCTATTCGATGGCGATGCCCTCGGCCGCTACTACGACAACCACGCGGATCTGGCCGACTATCTCGTCGCCACCCACGGCCTCCGGTTCGCCGTCTCGACCGTGGCCGCGCTCACCGGCGTCTGCGCGGAGTCACAGTCGTCCGATATGTGGAACGGACACGCCTACCGGATCACCGCGCAGCCCTGTGATCCGCCCGCCACGCTGGTTCGCCGCCTGCGCACCCTGTTGGCCGCGGCCGCGGACATGGACTATGCCGACGCCCTCGACGAGGCACGGCGGTTGCGGCGCGGGACGCTATCGATCCGGCTGCTGACCTCCTACCTATTTCCCACCGAACAGCATTGGGTGACAGCCGATCTCGCCGATCCACAACTCAGCGAGGGCTTCGGTGCCACCTTCCTGCTCGCCTCGGTGACCGATCCGGCACTGGCCCACCGCATCCTCGGCATGATCACCTGGCATTGGCATCTGCTGCGCGATAACAAGTCGCTGATCTACAGTCTCGCGGCACATCTTGGCCCCGCCGCTACCAGCGTCCTCATCCGGCTCTGGGAGACCGGCCGTGGCAACGGCTCCGCCCCGGGACCGGAAACCCTGGCGCGCATCCTCGCCCGACTTCCCGACGATGCGGCGATGGACTTCCTGGCCGAGCACGCCTGGCGCAATGCCACCGCCGCGGCGCTGCTCGGTTCCACCGAACGGTTCCCCGCACGGGCCATGCGCGTGCTCGCTGCGCGGACCGCCCGCAGGGAAAGTACCGACACCTTCCGCGACCACGTCCGGCGTCATCGCGAACTCGCCACCGCCATGTGCGACGAACTACCCGAATCCGCTCGGCGGCTGATCATCGAAAGTCTGCCGACGCCGTCGGTTCCCACCACTCCCGCCGAGCTCGTTCCGGCGATTCTGCGCGATCCGCCATGGCAGCGACCGCGCCCGGAGCCGACCACCATCGCCACCCTCGAAGCGCCTGCCGACGTGCGTGTTTCGTGGCAAGCGGGCGAGCGGGAGAAGTGGCTCGGCCGTGTCGAGACACTGACCACCAACGAAGTGCGGCAGCGGCTGGAGCACGTCCCGCCCGGCAGCTCCACGATCAGCGAATGGCAGCTGACCGCACTCGCCCAGGTCGAGCTCGCGCGCGCGGACCCGTACCTGCGCACCAGCCGCATCAGCTCGTTGCTCTGGCACGCCGAGCCACTGCTCGAACTCACGGCTGCCCACGGTGCCGCGGCTCACGATCTGGTCATCGACGCGGCAACGACGCAGCCGCGCTACCACGCCCCGGCGATCGCTCCGTTCGAAAGTCCGACCGTCGCCGCACTGATCGCCGACTGGCTGCCGTTGCGCTCACGCCGCCGCATCGCCCTGGACTGGCTGCGCCGTCATCCGGACTATGCCGCTACCGCCTTGATCCCGGGTGCGATCGGCAAGGCGCGCAAGGCAAGACGCACACACGCCGCCGCCTTGCGCACCCTCGCCACGCTCGGGCACACCGATGCCGTGCTCGCCGCCGCGAGCGCCTACGGCGCGACCGCTGCCGTGCGCGAGTTGCTCGATATCGATCCGGCCGAGATCGTGCCCGCGCGGATTCCCCCGCTGCCGCAATGGTTGTCGATTCCTGAGCTGCCGCCGATCATGCTGACCAGCGGATACCCACTGCCGCACGACGCGGTCGCCAACCTCGTCGTACTCATGATGCTGTCGGACCCCGGAGTTCCGCACGCCGCGCTGGCGCGTATCGGCGAGTACTGCGACACAGCGACATTGGCCGTCGCGGCCGGTGCGATCTTCGACCAGTGGACCAAGACCGGCTCACCGTCGAAGGACACCTGGGTCTGGGAGGCGTTGGCCGCCTTCGGAAATGACCAGACGGTCGCGGATCTGCTGTCTCATCTCCTCTGGAGTGCAGCCAAGGACAGTGCGCTCGATACGCTCGCCGCAATCGGCTCGGACTGTGCGTTGTCCGCGCTGATCACGGTGGCCCAGCAGGGCCGCAACGCCGCGGTCCGTGCGGCGGCGCGGATCCGAGTCGACGATCTGGCCGACGAGTTGGGGTTGAGTGCGGATCAACTCGCGGACCGAATGGTTCTCGACCCGGGGCTGCGTCCCGACGGCACGGCCTTGCTCGATTTCGGACCACGCCAATTCGTCCTCGGCTTCGATGAGCAACTGCGCCCCACCATTACCGGCGCCGACGGCATCCGCCGTAAATCCCTGCCCAAGGCGAACGCACACGACGACCAGACGCTCGCCGCCGAGTCGGGCGCGACGTACCGCACGATTCCCAAGTACGTCCAGAATTGCGCCGCCGAGCAGATCCGGCGACTCGAACGCGCCATGGTCACCGATCGCCGCTTCACCCTCGATGAACTGCGCAACCAGTACATCGCGCATCCGGTGCGCATCAACCTCACTCGCCGACTGATCTGGGCGACCTACCGTGACGATCGACTGGTCGAGTCCTTCCGCATCACTGCGGACAACACCTTGGCCGACGTCAGCGGCGGCACACTCGAACTCGCCGAAGACGCCGACATCGGAATTGCCCATCCGAGTCATCTCGGCGCCGACCTGACCGCCGCCTGGGCGGGTGTACTGGCCGAATACGAACTCCCGCAACCATTTCCACAGATCGGCCGGAGCGCAACCTGATGAGACAGCAACGGCCCCGTCCCCGCAGGACGGCGTCGCCTGTACCGGCCAGCCCAACCGGTCGCCGATCTTGTTGAGCTCCAACTGATGGCACAGGACGGTGAGTCCGAAAAACAGGTTCAGCAGAAAGCCGAACAGCTGGCTGCGCGCCGCCTCCTGGGACATGACGATGCGGCTGCCGGTGCGCCAGAAACCAAAGGGACTGCCCAGAAACAAGGGGTTCAGGGCATAGCGGACAATTCGGCACATTAATGGCTTGTTTGTCCCAGACACATACCCGCCGACGAGTCATAAGGTCACTGGTGAATTGCCGGTAGGCTCGCGCTCATGGGTACACAAGGTGAACCGGAGGCTACCGGTACGCGGGTCGAGGTCGTGCGGGTGTTCACGGATCCGGCGGGGCACGGCGGCAACGAACTCGGCATCGTCCGTGCGGCCGACGTCGCCGATGTGGACCACCAGGCGCTGGCGGCGAAGGCGGGCTTCAGCGAGACCGTTGTCGTCGAGGATCCTGTCGACGAGATCGCCAAGGTGCGGATCTACACCCCTTCGGTAGAACTGCCGTTTGCTGGACACCCATCCGTGGGTACCGCGTGGTGGTTCGCCGAGCAGGGCCGCCCGGTGCGGATCCTGCAGGTAGCAGCGGGTCCGGTCGCCGTCGAGCTGACCGACGGCCTCACCTGGATCAGGGCGCGCGGCGAATGGACGCCGGAATTCACCTTCCACCAGCTCGACGACGTCGAGACGCTGACGAACCTGCGGCCCGACGACTTCGACGAGGGCCACCATTACCTGTGGACCTGGACCGACGAACACCGTGGCGCACTGCGCTCCCGAATGTTCGCCCCATCAATGGGAATAGCCGAGGACGAAGCCACCGGCGCCGCCGCCGTCGCCATCACCGCCCTACTGCGCCGCAGTCTGATCATCACCCAGGGCAAGGGGTCCCAGCTCTTCACCGAATGGGACTCCGACGGCTGGGTCCGTCTCGGCGGTCGAGTCGTCGCCGACCCACCCATCCACCTCTAGCCCACCCACCCACCGCCCGGGTGACCGAGAATGCGTTGGTGCAGGTGCGCTCTCGACGTTTACCTGCATGAGTGCATGGTGATCGCCTGTTCAATGCTGGAGTCAGGTGGCGGTGGTGGCTATCAGCATGTAGGTGGTGCCCAGGTCCATTACGAGGTGGGGGATCATCGCGGATGAGAGGGCGCAGGTGCGGAGTGGACCGGTTGACGGGCCGATCGGGTGGCCGAGCCAGCGTTGTGGACGTCCGGTGCTCGCCGCGATGATCAGCGCGATCGCGTCCGCAGCGAATAGCGTGGCGAGTGCGAGGGCGGGGATCGGCTTCGGACCATCGGCATGGCTGCCCGGAGCGTGTCCGGACATCGTGTACAGCATCGTGAGCGCGACGACGATGTGGTAGCCCAGCGCGACCATCCGATCGGCGGGCACCAATCGAGTCGCACTGCGCCACTGCACAATTCGGTCCAGCAGCAGTGCCGCGAAGACGACGATCATTGCGATGAGCACCCCGCGCAACGCGACCGGATTCGCTCCTGTGGGAAAGACCAGCATCGCGAGCATGACCAGACACATGATCAGATGCGCGGCATCGGATTCGTGACATGCCGCGACGCCCTCGCCCATCGAATTTGCCTGCGGCCGAAGAGAATCAGTCGCTCTTCCGACGCCAACGAGCGGAACGGCGACCGTCCCGGCGTCACCACACTCCCCCGCCATCCGACGCATCTCACGGGTCGGTGCCGCCAACCGGCCGAGCACCACCGCCGCCGCGAACAGAAACGCCACAACCACCGACCACCGCAGGGCGGCATACTCCTGCGCGAATACGACCACACCCACCACCTCCCGACACCGCGCTACCTATCCATGGTCGCATCCGCCACGCCCCTCGGCCGCCCTTTCCACAGCAACCCCTCGCAGCCGCATCGTTTGTCGGGATCCGCACTCGCGCCGCGAGCACGTCATCGACCAGTTTGCGTGCCACACCGAGTGCGGATCCCGATAAAAGGCGCGAATCATCACCGCTGTCGGCGCGAGGCGGCTATGGAGCGACGCTCGGGCGGAGGCGGGCGGAGGCGGCTCGGGCGAAGCGGCCGGGTGAGATACCGCGCCATTGTTTGAATGCGTTGGAGAAGCTGGGGGCGCCGGAATAGCCCATGCGGTAGGCGACATCCTCGACGGTGAGGCCGGTGGTCAGCAGTTCTTCGGCGAGCGTTCCGTAGGTCTCCACGCATAGTCGACGGTAGGAGGTGCCCTCGTCGGCCAGGCGCCGCCGCATTGTGCGCAGGCTCATGTGCAGCTGCTCCGCCACGTCTTCCTGGGTGATGCGGCCGTTCATCTGATGCAGCAGCACCTCGCGCACCGATCCGGCAAGGCCCTCTTTCAATCCTCGGCGTTGCAGCAGGTCGATGCACTGTTCCTCGAAGAGCAGTGCGGTGAGCGGGCTGGCGTTGGGCATCGGCCGATCGATATCGGTGGCGTCGAAGACCGCGAGCTGGAACTCCGAGGATTCGGTGCTGGGAATCTCGAATTGTTCCAATATCGGCCGCAGTCGAGGTAGGAGCCCGCCGGCGACCTCGGCCCGCACTACCGGCGGCGGCACCCCGAACACCAGATACCAGTTGTACAGCAGCGCAGCCACATCCCGCTCGGCGAGGAATGCACGAATGTCGCCCGGCAGATCACGATCGTCGCCATAGAGCCAGATCTCGTCATCGTGATAGACGTGCCAGGCGCGTGCCAACGAGGTCAGCATGCTGAAGTAGCGCATCGCGACCTCGATGGCCGAACGCATGGTCGGACTGCTCAGGACCGCCATTCCGAGCACGCCGTAGGTGGTGACGCGCGTGCGCATGCCCGCCTCGAAGCCCACGCCCGGTTGGTCGTCGAGCAAGGTGACGATATTGCGCACGAGTTGGAGTTCTTGTGCCGCAGTGATCTCCGCGCCCGGCGTCTTCAACACCACCGGATCGATGGCGGTACCGCGCAAGATGTCCTCGCGCGTCAGATCGTGGTCATCGCCGACCTCGGCAAGGATCGCCGCATGTGCCACCGACCGCCGCCACTCCCATGAGGCCACCGATTCATCGTGATCGCATCTGGCCGATACTCGCAAGGTTTTGGCCGAACATCGTATATACCAATCGAGTTCGACTCGAGCTGACCGGTTTGCGCAATGTCATGACCCGATATCGCATGGCTACTACGCCGCCGCGAATCTACCGTCATGGCTATCGTCGAGCGAAGACCAAGGTAGGCGAGAACAACATGCCGAGAAAGACCCTCGTCGGCACGCGCGTCGCGATTACGGGCGGCACCTACGGTATCGGCAAGGAGGCCGCATTGGCCTTCCTCGCCGCGGGCGCCGATGTGGCGATCGGTGACGCGGATGCGGGCAAAGTGCGTGCAATCACCGCCCAGTTCAACCGGATTCATGGCGCCGACGCGGTCGGTCTACCGCTGGAGGTCACCGACGACGTGCGGTTCGCCGAATTCCTGGTCACCGCCGAACGCATGCTGGGTGGTCTCGATGTGGTGGTGAATGCCGCCGATGTCGAACCGACCGGTTCATTTCTCGCGGAGTCCGGGCCGGAATCCGACCGCCAGATCGACACCAACCTGCGCGCGGTGATCATCGGATCCCGGCTCGCCGGACTGCGTTTCGCCGAACAGGGGCACGGCCACATCGTCAATATCGGTTCGGCCATCGGCGTGACGGCCGCACTGGGCGCCGCGGTGTACTGCGCGACCAAGCACGCGGTGATCGGGCTCGGCACCGCATTGCACCGCGGACTTGCCGGACAGGGCGTACTGGTCAGCACCATCGCACCCGGTTACGCGCCCGATGCGGAGGTGGTCGCGGACGCCATCGTCGACTGTGTCGAATATCGGCGCGGCGGACTGGTGGTGGTGCCGCCGACCGGGTGGTTCCGCACGGCGATGCCGGATCCGGCGCAGTTGCGGCATACGATGCGGCGGATGCTGGGCACCATGTGATGCCGCTGGCTCAGGCCGACAGCTCCCGTAGTACACGCTTGAGCACCTTGCCAGTGGGATTGCGTGGGAGTTCATCGATGAAGAACACATCACGCGGCACCTTGAACCGAGCCAGATGCGACTTGACGTGTTCGCGGACCTCATCCTCGGTGAGCGAATATCCCTCGCGCACAACGACTACCGCACGCAGTCGCTGACCGTACCGGTCATCGGGCACACCGAACGCGCTGACCTCCGCCACCGCGGGATGGGCCGCGAGGAGTTCCTCGACCTCGCTCGGAAAGACGTTCTCACCGCCGGAGACGATCATGTCGTCATCGCGACCGTCGATGAAAAGCCTTCCGGCACTGTCGAAGTGGCCGACATCGCCGGTGGACATCAACCGCCCGATGCGGGGCTTGTCACCGCCGCCGGTGTAGCCCTCGAATTGGTAGTTGTTGCCGACGAAGATCCGCCCGGTAATACCGGGACCCACCTCGCGGTCATTGTCATCGAAGATCTTCACGGTGGTACTCGGCACCGGGGAGCCGACACAGCCGGGCTCCACCGCCAGATCGGCGGGCGTGGCAATGGTCGCGTAGGCCACCTCGGTGGATCCGTACACGTTGTAGACCACCGGCCCGAAGGCTTCGGTCAGTCGGCCGCACAGCTCGGCACCGAGCTGGGATCCGGCGACGAAGATGATCCGCAACCGCGAGAGATCATGTCCGGCGAAGGCTTTCGGTCCGGCATCGACGAGCCGCTGCAGCATCACCGGCACCGCGATCATGGCGGTTGCGCCATGCCGGTCCAGGCTGTCCAGCACCGCCTGCGGATCGAAGCGGCGCCGGATGACCAGCGTCGAGCCGAAGCCGACCGCGAGGATGGCGTGCGCGAAACCGAGCGTATGGAACAGCGGCGCCGGGCATTCGGTGACTTCGCGCGCCCGGAACGGCACCTTGCCGAGGATGGCGCCCAGCGGCGACAGCGAGGTCGGCTCACTGCTTCGCGGCGCCCCCTTCGGGGTTCCGGTCGTTCCGCTGGTCAGCAGGACGATGCGGGCGGCGGTGCGCGGCTTGCGCGGTGGTGTGCGCGCGGCGCCCGCGATCAGATTGTCCAGGGTGTCCACGCCGGGCCGATCGGCCCAGGCGCGGTAGCGGCCACGCCGGGGCGTGAAATCGCCCAGCATGCTGGCATATTCATCGTCGAAGACCAGCAGATCGGCGCCCTCGCGGGTCACCACCTCACGCAGCTGCGGGCCCGCGAAGTCGGTGTTGAGCAAGATGATTCGGGCGCCGCACTTGGCCGCGGCGAAAACCGAATAGTGGAAGCCACGATGGTTGCGCGCCAGGATCGCCACACCTTCACCGTCGCGCAGACCTCGCGCCCGCCAGGCATTCGCGAGTGCGGTACTGCGCTCATCGAGTTCGCGGAAGCTGATGCGGCCGAGTTCGTCGATAATGGCGCTGCGATCGCGATAGCGCAGGGCGGCAACGGTTGTCAGCCCACCGAGCAGTCCGGAGCGCAGTACCGCCGCGCCCATTCTGGCAAGCCGATCCGGACGTTCGGGCGTCGCGAGTCCGGCACGCACAGTGAGTGCGGCGTAATAGGTCTCATCGGCGGCCCGTCGCGCCGCGGTCGTGGCCAGCGTCCCGAACTTGCTCGCAAACTTCATTATTCGATCCTCGCGTTGTCCCTGTCCGCCCGCACGTCGGCTGGCATCGATGTACCGCGCCGATCGGCTCGAGCCACGCCTGTGCCGTTGAGATTTCCGCCACACTCCGACGTACGCGATGGATCATCGGGTCGAATGCCCTTGGCCGCAGCCGAGATCGAGCGGTCCGCGTTATTGACCAGGATCTCCGGTGCGCCGAATTCGGCGAGCACCCGGTCGCCGACGGTGTCAATGCCCTTGTCGGTGGACAGGTCCCCACGATCGCGTGCGCCACCCCACCGCGCGCACCGATCTCGCGCACCAGCACCTCGAGTTCGTCGGCGCGCCGTGCCACCACCAGGGTCATCGCACCCGCGACCGCGACCGCCTCGGCCAGCGCCCGGCCGATCCCACTGGACGCGCCGGTAATGAGCGCAGTGCGTCCCGCGACCCGACCGGCCAGCGACGGCACCCAGGGCGCGGACAGGCGGCGCGGTTTGATCGGCACATTGTTCGCCTGCCGGGCGAACTTCTCGAACATCGACATGGTTGGCCACCTACTGTGAGGGCGAGTGCCCTCACAGTAGAGCGCGCCGAAGGTCTTCGTCGAGTACCGACCCAGACAGCAGGGTCCAGACGCGCCGTCCATGATGGACGAATGTCCAGCGATATTGACGAGCAGCTTCGGAGCCGAACCGCCGACCTGCGGATCGTCGTCGACGATCTGTCCGGTCCGGAGGTCGCGGCCCTGCTCACCCAGCATCTGGCCGAGATGTACGACAACTCGCCTGCCGACAGCGTGCACGCCCTCGACCTGGATGCCCTGCGCGGCCCGGCCATCACCTTCTGGAGTGCCTGGGAGGACAGCGAACTCGCAGGCTGCGGCGCACTCAAACAGCTCGACGCCACTCATGGCGAAATCAAGTCGATGCGCACCGCCACCGATCGCACCGGCCGCGGCATCGCCGCCACCCTGCTGGGCCACCTCATCGCCGACGCCCGTGCCCGCGGCTACCACCGGCTCAGCCTGGAAACCGGAGCCTCCGACTACTTCGCCCCGGCGCAACGGCTCTACGCCCGGCACGGCTTCGAGGTCTGCCCACCATTCGCCGACTATCTCGAGGACCCGCACAGCGTCTTCATGACGCGCACCCTCTGAGCACCGCCGCCCGCTCGCCGCGTCGACTGTTCGCAACAGCACGACTCGATTCGGCCGCACACAACTCGAAGCGGCGCTATCCGCTCGAGTCGACCCCGCACGGCTTGATCCAGCCCCACACGACTCGAATACCACCGCACCCTCGATACGACCCCCACACGACTCGATCCAGCCCCACACGACTCGAATACCACCGCACCCTCGATACGACCCCCACACGACTCGATCCAGCCCCACACGACCCGAATGCCACCGCACGCTCAATGCGACCCACACGACTCGATTCGGTCCCGCACAGCCCGATTCCGCGCCGCCCGAAGCAGCGATCGCCGGTCCGCGTCAGGCGACGTTGATCGCGGTGATCAGCGTTCGATTGCCTGCCGTTCGGGTCGTGATGATCTGGGTGAAGGTCTGCGGTTGCTCACCCGGTCGCTGTTGGGTGAGCCGGACCTCCCAGTGCGCCTCCCCCGCATCGGTGCCCGCGCGGGTGATCTGCACGCAGTACAGGGTGCCGGTGGGGACCTGGTTGATGCCGCGCTGGATCTGGTCGGCGGCGGGCACATTCGCGTCATTGGCGACGACGCCGCGCGCCGCGAACCCGGAACGCTGCACGTAATACGCACGCTCGAAGGCGAGGATCGCCGAGGGGCCATCGCTGGTGCCGCCCGGATCCGTGCCGGAGATGACATCGCCGGTGCGCCGCTGTTCACAGCCCGGCGTCGCGACCTGCGACGGTTGATCGCCGGGGGCGGTGGTCCCCGGAACGCGTCCGGCGGTCCCTGGCACGACGGCCGCCGAGGTCGCTGCGGCGGGGCGCTTCTGCTCACCCGAACCGCCGAAGACGAACATCAGCACCGAAACCACCGCGAGCACCACACCGAGCACGATCAGCACCGCGACCACCCGATTGCCGCCACCTGCCGGTTGCTGATCGCGACGTCGCGGCGGATGCCGCAGTGCCGGGCCGGGATTGCCGCCGGACCGATCGATGATCGTGGGCACAACGGCTTTGGTTTCCGCAGGTAGCGGCGATTCGGTCGCGACGGTGCGGGTCCGGTCCCGGCTCTGCTCCGCCTCCGGTGGCGCCGCGGCGGGATGACGCGGTTCCAGCCATTCCTGCCAATCCCCGGACGGCCGGGCACGCAGTGGCCGCTCGGGTGGGTCGAGCGGATCGACCCGAGGGCCCCGTCGTTGGCCCGAACCGCGGCGCGCGCCCGGACGCCGCCGCTTCGAGGCTGGGGCGGCGGGCCGGATCATGGGCAGTCCGGTATCGAACGGATTGCCCTGGTTCCGGCTCGGGGAGCCGGAATCAGAGCTCGTCATCGTCGAATTCGCCGATCACCGCAGGCGGGACGGTCGCCAGCACGGTCGGCACGGTGACGCCGAGTTGGCCGTCGCGCGGGCGGCGATCCTCATCCGATTGCGGTGACGGCGGCATCGCCAGACCGCCGGTGCTGCCCGGCTGGTTCGCCGGTTCCGGCGCGGAGGGGCGCGACGGTGGCGTATCCGTGGCGGCCGGTGCCTGCGGCGCCGGTGCTGGCATCGGCGCGGGGGCCGGTTTCGTGGCGGTGGATCCATTGGGCGGGATCACCGAGCTGGTCCCGGCATTCGGCGCGGGCTTGGCCGACAGACCCGATCCGCCGCCGAAGTCGATCACATTCGTGGGTTTGTTCGCGGACTCGCCAGTGGTCGAGTTCGTGGTGCTGCCCGGATGGATGAGTTCCGGAATCGCCTTGTCGATCGCCTTATCCGCGGAGGTGGCCACGGTGTCCATGGCATGCGTACCGACTTCGGCGATCTTATCGATGAGGTGGGTGCCGATATTGACCCCGGCCTCGATGGCGGCGGTGCCGACCGAGACACCCGCGTTGATCAGGTACTGCTGCAACTGGAGTTGGGCTGCCTGCACCGGGTCCAGCGGCGTTGTCGTGGTCACGCCCGCGGTCGTCGTGCCGTCCGTCGTACCGGGCACGACCGTCTGCTGGGTGGTGCCGACGCCCTGCGGTGTGGTGACGGTGAGCGGTCCCATCGCATCGAGCCGGGCGGTGTGGCCGTCCATTTCCGATTGCGCGGTGCTGACCGCGGTGACGGCGTCCCGCAGCGCCTGGGTCGCCCGCGCGATCACGGCATCGGTATCCGAGGACGCGCTCGCGGTGCTCATGATCTGCCGGGCGTCCCTGCGGAAGTCCGCGATGATCTGCTCCACCTTCTGCGCGGCACGGGCGCTGGTGGCATGGGCGTCACCGAGCACCGACAGGTACTCCGGTCCGCGGTCGGAGATATCGCCGATCTGAGTTTGTGTGGTGCGCAACGCCGGAACGGCATCGTCGGCGGCGCGCGAGGTCCAGGTCGACTCGAGTGCGTGCAGGCCGTCGCGGTGCGGGCCCTCGGCATCGGCGACCTGTGTGGACGCCGCGGACAGCGCGTCGACCACGGACCGGTCCGGTGTCGCGACGCCGCTGCCGAGCGAGGCGCGCAGCTGTAGCAGCGGCTGCACCAGCGTGGCCACGATCGGCGGATCCACATTCGGGTCGACGGTGCTGACGGGGGTATCGGCGGCGGTGTTGGCGGGCCGCCGACGGAGCAGTCGTCTCATGCCTGCGCCTCGCTGACGCTCGGCTCCGGCATGTGCCGTGCACGCTGGCTCATGATTCGCTCACTTCGTTCGCTCATGCCAGCGCTTCTCCTTGCCGGGCAAGAGCGCCCGCGGAATCTACGTCGATGCCCTGCATATCCGCGCTGTAGTCGCGCAGTACCTGCCCATAGGCGGCCACCAATTGTCCTGCGGTAGAAAGCGCTTGGACATGTTCGTGCACCTTCTCGGTGAATCGGGCCACAAATGTGGCGCCGATCGGTCCGAGATCGGCGACGAGTCGCTCCGGACTCACCGCGCCACCCGCGACAGCCGAGGCCGAGGCCAGCTGTTGCGACACCGTATTCGCGATCGCGGTGTAGGCGGCCATCGCCGCCGGGTCGAGCTTCAGCGCGTCCACTGTTCCCCCTTAATTACGGAAACCAATCTGTCGCCTCATATTTCGACACTCCGAGCGTACTTGGGACCCGGACAATGCGCGCCCGATCCCGTGTTCGGATCGAGTCTATGCGGCCGCGGCTGGCGCTTATGCGACACCAGTCCGTTATGACAGAGGCCGAGGTAGCGATTCCGGAAACGATCACTTTCACCTCGCGGCGGTCATATGCTTAACGCTACGAGGTTGGTCCCATCATCACTCTGGCGATCCACGCCCAGGGTGTCCAAGGTGAGAGGGGTCAGTAGCGTGAAGAACAGCAAGCGTTTTCGAAACTGGTCGGTCAGATCCGCAGTGCTCGTCGGTGCCGTATCGGCCGGACTCCTGATGGCGGGCACGGCGCAAGCAGAACCACTGTGGCCGGGTGGCCCAGATATCGGCACACCGGCGATCATTCCGCCCATTCCGCCAGCTCCCGTTTATGCACCGTGTGCCGAGAACGCACGGATGTGTATGCGGCTGTCCACGAACGAAGCCTGGCTGATGGAAGACGGCAAGGTGACCTACGGTCCGACCCCGATCTCCCACGGTCGACCCGGGTACGAGACGCCGCCCGGGGTCTTCCGGGTCTCCTTCAAAAGGGAGGACTTCTGGAGCACCATGCACAACGCTCCGATGAAGTGGGCCGTCTTCTTCAACGGTGATATCGCCACCCATATCGGCCCCATCGAGGAACAGTCGCACGGCTGCATCCGGATGACCCCCGAGGGCGCCGAGGCGACCTACCACCACCTCAACCCCGGTGACATCGTCGAGGTCGTCCGCTGACACCGTCACCGAGCAAGGCCTGAGCGGAATCGACCGCCATGGCTTTCTCGTATCCGTCGGGTCGGCGGCAAAGTCGTTGCGCACCAACGCCGACCACCGCATCGCATTGATGACACCTCACATCGCCGAGCTCGGGCCCCGTTCCGGACCGACGGCTGACCGGTTCGCGCGGCGAATGCGATCGGTCGTGACAAGGCCGTCATCGACGGGCCCGAGAACCGCTGGACCGAACCAGTGGCACAGCAGCAGGGCGAGCTCGACATCGAGGCGATCCTCGCCGATCGGGCGGCCGCGGCGGTCGACGGCGCGCTGGACCCGATATTTCACCGAGTTGAAGTGCAGGTTCAGCTCGTCGGCGGCGGCCTTGTAGCTCGCGCCGTGATGTAGGAAGACGCGCAGGGTGTCGCGCAGTCGCGCATCGTTGTCGGAGTTGGTCGCCAGCGGCCCGAGCACATCGCGCACCCAGGCCCGAGCCTCGGGCAGATCGCCGCTCAGCAGTGCGGCCGCGGCCAGCCCGGGGTCGCCGGACGCCGTGACGCGCTCGCTGCGTGGACCCGCGGCGATGGCGACGTTGCGGACGCTCTCGGCCTGCCGATGGGAGCGGCGGAAGCCCTCGACACCGGGCAGTGGCATGCCGAGGGCGATACACGGAGCATCGTGGCGCCCGGCGATGAACCGACGCACCAGCCCCGCGACGGTCGGCGCGGTCTCGGCGCTCAACGGAATCCAGCCCCAACCGCTGACTCGATCGGCGGCGACGAACAACGCACTCCCCTGTGTCGGTAGCGATTCGGTGAGCTCGCGCAGGAAGCGTTCCAGCCGCACCAACTCGTTGCCCTTCACTTCGTCGGGGTACCAGAGAATCAGTGCGAGGTGAATTCGCCTGAGCGGGTAGCGGATTGCCGCGGTGACCGCGTCCAGATCCACCTCGCCGTCCTCGAGCAGCTCGCGCACACGGACGGCGCGCACGCTGTTGCGGTGCTCCGACCACCGATCGCGCTCGACGTCGTACACCCCGACGACCTGCTGGGAAATCCAATCGATATAGCGGAAGGAGACCGTTGTCATCCGCTCGTAGACATCGAGGCTCAGTGTCGGATCGAGGTCCGCGGTGCGGATCTCGTCCAGGATCACATCGAGCAGCGCCTGCTGACCGAGCCGGTACGCCCGCACGAGCGCATTGGAGGAGACATCGTGTTGGGCCAGGCGCCGCGCATACTCCAGCGCGGCGGTCGGCGGTTCGACGCGCTCGATCGGGATGTCGTAGTGCAACGCGTGGAAGACCGCATCGATATTTCCCTCGACGCTGGCGCCCAGTAATTCGATGAGCTGCGAATTACCCCGCAGTTCGGAAATCTCGGCGGCCAGGGTCTGCTGAATCGACCGGGATACCTCGCCCAGCCTGGCACGGAGCAGCCCTTCGATCCTCGCGGCGTTCTCTATGACGACTGCATCGTCGAACCGGCGCCGGTCAGCCATAACCAACAGTAGATCGCTGCGCCGACCAGGGTGATCGATTTCCTGATGCGGTTGTCTTCCCACGACAACACCGGCCGCGGACTTCGTATTTTCGCGACGGTGTTTACCAGATGTCCGATTCCTATCGTTTGGTGTATCCCTTCGAAACCCCCCAGACCAGGAATTGTCCATGAACCTTTCGGAACTCCCCGATCTACGCGCCACCCGCGACCCGTACGGACCGAGCATCGCCGACGATGACGTCGAGTTGAACAATATTCAGTTCCTCCGGACCGTCCAGCGGGCCGCGGCGACCTTACGCAGCCAGGGCATCGGCGCCCAGGACGTGGTCGCCGTGATGCTGCCCAACACCGTGAGCCTGGTGGTGACCCTGTTCGCCGCGTGGCGTATCGGTGCGGCCGTCACCCCGCTCAGCCCCACACTCGTCCCGTCCGAGGTCGCATACCAGGTGGCGGACGCGGGGGCGAAGGTGCTGGTCACCGATCGGCAGATCGAACTGGCCACACCCGCGCTGTTGCCGGTGCGTGAGCTGACCGCCGAACCCCCGGCCTTCGCCGATCCGGTCCAGCAGTCCGACGACGCGCTGGCTGTGCTCATCTACACCAGCGGCACCACCGGCCGCCCGAAGGGCGTCATGCTCGACCACGCCAACCTGAAGGCGATGTGCCGCATGGTGATCGACGCATTCGAGCTGACCGGCGCCGACCACAGCCTGCTCATCCTGCCGCTGTTCCATGTCAACGGCATTGTCGTCGGCACGCTGTCGCCATTGCTGGCCGGTGGCCGGACCACCATCGCGGGCCGGTTCAGCCCGAAGACCTTCTTCGAGCGGATCGAACGCAGCGGCGCGACCTACTTCTCCGCCGTACCGACCATGTATACGATGCTGGCGGATCTGCCCGCGGATGTGCGACCGGACACCTCGGCCGTGCGATTCGCGGTATGCGGCGCGGCACCGGCCAGCGTCGAACTGCTGGACAAGTTCGAAAGCCGTTACGGCATACCGATTGTCGAGGGATACGGACTGTCCGAGGGCTCCTGCGCGAGCACCGTCAACCCGATCGGCGGCCAGCGCAAGCCGGGCACCGTCGGGCTGCCGCTGCCCGGCCAGACCATCCGGATCGTCGACTCCAACGACCTCCCGGTGGCCGACGGTGAACCGGGCGAGGTGCAGGTGCACGGACCGAATGTCATGCGCGGCTACCTGAATCGCCCCGACGAAACCGCCAAGGCGCTCGCGGGCGGCTGGTTGCACACCGGCGATATCGGACGCATCGACGAGGACGGCTATCTCGTGCTGGTCGACCGGGCCAAGGACATGATCATTCGCGGCGGCGAGAACATCTATCCGAAAGAGATCGAGACCGTCATCTATCAACTGCCCGAAATCGCTGAGGCCGCGGTCGTCGGCCGGGCCGATGGGGTGTACGGCGAACAGCCGGTGCTGTTCGTCTCGCTGAATTCCGGCGCGCAGATCGACGCCGAGAGGATCCATGAGCACGCGCGCGGCGCGCTGTCGAAATTCAAACTGCCCGTGGCGATCACGATTCTCGACGAGCTGCCGAAGAACGCCGTCGGCAAGATCGACAAATCCTCGCTGCGTAAATCGCTGCACCTCCAGGGCGCCTGAGATACATTCGAAAATTAGGAGTTCACAATGAGTTTCACAAAGCCGGATCTCCCAGCCGTCGATCCGGAAACATTTCTGCGGAAGCCGCTCATGGAGCGGATGCGCATCCTCGCCGTCAGCTGGGGCGAGCACGGATTCGGTTCGCCGCGAATGGTGCACACGATCTACATCCTGAAGCTGCTGCTGTGCTACGCGCTGGGCGGCATTGTCGTGGCGACCGTGACCTCGGATCTGCCTGCGTTCTGGCATGTTTCGCAGTGGTGGGACCAGCCGATCGTCTACCAGAAGGCGGTGCTGTGGACCGTCCTGCTCGAGGCGATCGGTGTCGCGGGCTCATGGGGACCGCTCGCAGGGAAGGTGAAGCCGATGACCGGCGGCATCCTGTTCTGGGCCAGGCCGGGCACCATTCGGCTGCGGCCATGGCGCTGGGTGCCGTTCACCGGGGGTGATCGCCGCACCTGGTTCGACATCGTGCTCTATGTGGCGATGCTGGTCGCCGTGGCGGTTCCGTTGGTTCTGCCCGGCGTGCACAGTGACTCGCTGTCCGCCGCGATCCCGGACAACACCTCGGGCCTGGTCGCCCCCGCGCTCATCGTGCCCGCAATCGTGCTGCTGGTGCTCAATGGCCTGCGCGACAAGACGGTCTTCCTCGCCGCTCGCGGCGAGCAGTACCTGCCCGCGCTCGTCTTCTTCACCGTGCTGCCATTCGTGGACATGATCATCGCGCTGAAGCTGCTGATCCTGGTCGTCTGGGTCGGTGCGGGTGTGTCGAAGTTCGGCAAGCATTTCGCCAATGTGGTCCCGCCGATGGTCAGCAACAGCCCCTCGATGCCGTTCACCCGGATCAAGCGGGCGCATTATCGCGACTTCCCGCGTGACCTGCGGCCGTCCCGGGTGGCGGATCTGATGGCGCACGTCGGCGGCACCTTCGTGGAGATCGTCGCACCGCTGACGTTGTTCTTCTCGACGAATATCTGGCTCACCGTGGCGGCAGCGACCTCGATGGTGGTGTTCCACCTGTTCATCGTGTCGACCTTCCCGCTGGCGGTGCCGCTGGAGTGGAATGTGCTGTTCGCCTACACCACGATCTTCCTGTTTCTCGGCTTCCCCAACTGGGACGGCTACAGCGTCACCGATATGTCCTCACCGTGGCTCACCATGGTGATCGTGGCAGGGCTGGTGTTCTTCCCGATCCTGGGTAATTTCCGCCCCGACAAGGTGTCCTTCCTGCCCTCGATGCGGCAGTACGCGGGCAACTGGGCATCGGCGGTGTGGGCGTTCGCGCCCGGTGCCGAGGCCAAACTGGATCGCGTGACCAGGACGGCGCGAAATCAACTCGACCAGTTCATCGAGTTCGGCTACGAACCGCAATGGGCCGAGATCACCCTGCAGAAGACCATCGCCTGGCGCACCATGCACAGTCAGGGCCGCGGCCTGTTCTCGGTGCTGCTGAAATCCCTGCCCGATATCGATGCCCGTACGGTGCGCGAGGCGGAATTCATCTGCAATTCGCTGATCGGGTTCAACTTCGGTGACGGGCACTTGCACAACGAGGATCTGGTCCGGGCTGTGCAGACCGAGGCACAATTCGAGCCGGGTGAGCTGATCGTCGTCTGGGTCGAGTCGCAGGCGGTGGGCAGCAAGGTTCAGCACTACAAGGTGATCGACGGGGCGCTCGGGGTGATCGAGCGCGGTACCTGGAAGGTCGCCGACGCGGTCGCTGAGCAGCCGTGGTTGCCCAACGGTCCGATCCCGACCGAGGTGAGCTGGTCGCTGACCGAACCGAAGCCCACTGCCGCACCGGTCATCCTGGATGAGCACGGGCATGGAGCGCTGGCATGAGCACCGCAACCGTGGTGGGCGGCGGCCCCAACGGGCTCGCCGCCGCCGTCGCCCTCGCGGCGGCCGGAGTACAGGTCACCGTGTTGGAGGCGGCGGACGAGATCGGTGGCGGCACCCGCTCCAGCGAGGCGATCGTGCCCGGTCTGCTGCACGACCACTGCTCGGCCACCCATCCGATGGCCGTCGGCTCGCAATTCCTCGGCAGTCTCGGCCTCGACCGGTACGGGCTGCAGTGGCGCTGGTCCGAGATAGATTGCGTACATCCGCTCGACGGCGGTTCGGCGGGGGTGCTGCATCGCTCGGTCGAGGAGACCGCGGCCGGGCTCGGCCGAGACGGGGCACGTTGGCGGCTGGCATTCGATCGCCCGGTGGCCCGGTACGACGCGCTGGCGCAGGACATCATGGGCCCGCTGCTGCGAATGCCACACCACCCGCTGACGCTGGCACGATTCGGCATTCCGACCATACTGCCCGCCTCGACGCTGGCACGGGCATTCCAGACCGCGGCGGCCAGGGCGTTGTTCGGTGGCATCGCGGCACATACCTTTCGGCCGCTGCATCAGCCGCTGACCTCCGCGATCGGACTGGGCATCATCACCGCCGGGCACCGGCACGGGTGGGCCGTTGCGGCGGGCGGATCGCGATCGATCAGCGGCGCGCTCGCCGCGCTGCTGGCCGATCTCGGCGGCAAGATCGAGACCGGGACCCGCATCGACGAAATATCGCAGTTGCCGCACACCGACATCACGATGTTCGACCTTGCACCCGGCGCCGTCGCCGATATCCTCGGCGATCGGCTGCCGCGCCGAATCGCCAAGGCGTACCACCGTTTTCGGCAGGGACCCGGGGCTTTCAAGGTCGACTTCGCGGTCGAGGGCGGCGTGCCGTGGACCAATCCGGACGCACACCGCGCCGGGACGGTGCATCTTGGCGGCAACTACGCCGAGATCGCCGCCGGTGAACGGGATATCCACGCGGGCCGGATGCCGGAGCGACCGTTCGTCCTGGTCGGGCAGCAGTACCTGGCGGACCCGCAGCGCTCGGTCGGCAACGTCCATCCGCTGTGGACCTACGCCCATGTGCCCAACGGATATACCGGCGATGCGACCGCGGCGATCATCGCCCAGATCGAGCGGTTCGCGCCTGGTTTCCGGGAGCGCATCGTCGGGCAGTCCGTGCGGACGACGACGGAGATGGCGACCTACAACCCGAACTATGTCGGTGGCGACATCATGACCGGCGCCAAGGATATTCGTCAGTTGGTCTTCGGTCCGCGCACCACACTGTCGCCGTACGACGTCGGCGTGCCGGGAATGTACATCTGCTCCGCGGCCACGCCACCCGGTCCCGGCGCGCACGGTATGTGCGGCGCCAACGCCGCGCAATCGGCGCTGCGTCACCTGGAAGAAATCGGCTAGCAATCGGGTTGCCCGAGATCGATGTCACTTCGGGCCGACCGGCCGCACACCGATAGCGGTACCGCATGTTTGCAGGTCCTGTGTCCTCCTGCCAATGAATTCCCTGGTTCTCGTCTCCCCGAGACGATGATCCCGATCGAATTCCATACGACAGTAATTGCAGCTAGCAACGGCGCGGCATACCAAGATTCCAAATACCCAGAAAGCATCAGGAATGACCACTTCGTACGTTCAAGAAATCCCCGGGCTCGGACTGGGCACCGGAAAACTCACCGGCCGCGTCGCCTTCGTCACCGGTGGCACCCGCGGTATCGGCGCCGCGATCGCCCGCAGCCTCGCTGGCCAGGGCGCCACAGTGGCCGTGGGCTACAACAAGGACAGCGCCGACCATTTCGTCACGAACCTCACCGAGCAGGCCCGGGCGCACGGCGCCACCGCTTCGGCTCATCAGGGCGATATCAGCTCCGCCGCCGACTGTCGCCGCACCATCGCCGAGGTGATCGAAACCCATGGCCGACTCGACATTCTGGTCAACAACGCGGGTATCACCATGGACAAGACGGTGGCCGCGATGACCGAGGAGGACTGGCACACCGTGCTCGCGGTCAACCTGTCCGGCGCCTTCTTCCTGTCCCAGGCCGCGCTTGCGCACATGGTCGAACGGGGGACCGGACGCATCGTCAACGTGTCCTCCGTGGTCGGTGAGACCGGCAATATCGGCCAGGCCAACTACGCCGCCGCCAAGTCGGGGCTGTTCGGGTTGACCAAGACCCTGGCCAAGGAGGCCGCCTGCCAGCTCGACAAATCCGGCCTGCGCACCGACTACGGCATCGGCATCACGGTCAACGCCGTGACGCCCGGCCTGATCGCCACCGACATGACCGACCGCATTCCGAAGCAGGTGATGAGCAAGCTCACCGCCCAGATCCCGGTGGGACGGGCCGGTCGCCCCGAGGAAGTCGCCAGGGTCGTGCACTTCCTGGCCGCTGACGCCTCCGCCTACATCACCGGACAGGTGTGGAGCGTCAACGGCGGCATGGATATGTGACCCGGGCACCGTCGAACTATCCACCCGAGAGGAGTCATCGTGACGAATACCGTTGATACCGAACGCAATTACCCACCCACCACCGCCCGTGGCGCGGACGAGCTCGCCGCTCCGCTCGATCTGCTGCTGCTCGGCCCCGCCTTCGGCCTGCGCCGCCGCATGACACCGAACACCTCCTGGGCACATATGGCCGCCAATCTGGCCCGCAAGCCGGGGACTGTCGCCGAGCGCGGCCGATCACTGGTCAAGGAATTCGGCCTTATCGCCCGCGGTTCGGCCACCCGGGAACCGGCCAAGTACGACAAGCGCTTCGCCGACCCCGCGTGGCAACAGAATCCGCTGCTGCATCGAGCAGTGCAGGCCTACCTGGCCGCATCCGAGACCGCCGAGACGCTCTACCGAGACGCCGATCTGGACTGGCGCGATGGCGAGCGGATGAAGTTCGTATTCGACAATGTGATCGAGGGCGCGTCGCCGAGCAACAACCCGCTGCTCAGCCCGCTGGGCTGGAAGGCGCTCATCGATACCGGCGGACTGAGCGCGGTCCGCGGCCTGCGCCGATTCCTGCGCGATATCGCCAGTCAGCCGCGAGTTCCCGCGATGGTCGAGCCGGATGCGTTCGCGGTCGGCGAGACGATCGCCACGACACCGGGCGCGGTCGTGCTGAAAACACGGATGTTCGAGTTGATCCAGTACACCCCGCAGACACCGACGGTGCACACGGTTCCGCTGCTGATGGTGCCACCGGTGATCAACAAGTTCTATGTCATGGATATCGCACCCGGCCGCAGCATGATCGAGTATTTCGTACAGCAGGGCCAGCAGGTCTTCGCGATATCGTGGCGCAATCCGCATGCCCGGCACCACGATTGGGGATTCGACAGCTACGGCGCCGCCATTGTGGAAGCACTCGACGCAGTGCGGCGGATCGCGGGGACCGAGCGCGCGCATCTGATGGCGAGCTGTTCCGGCGGCATTCTCGCGGCCATGGTCGCCGCGCATCTCACCGATATCGGCGAGGACGATCGGCTGGCGAGCCTGACGCTCGCAGTCACCGTACTCGATCAGTCCAAGGCAGGTTTCGCCTCGGCGGCGCTCGGCGAGAAGGAGGCGCATACGGCGATCAGGATGTCCGAGCGCAAGGGCTATCTCGACGGACGTGCGCTGGCCGAGGTGTTCGCGTGGCTGCGGCCGACCGATCTGATCTGGCGGTATTGGGTCAACAATTACGTCCAGGGGCGCGCGCCCGCGGCGTTCGACGTGTTGTTCTGGAATGCGGACACCACGCGCATGACCGCGGCCCTGCATCGGGATATGGTGCTGCTCGGGCTGCACAACTCGCTGACCGAACCGGGTGCGGTGCGCATGCTGGACTCGCCGGTGGATCTGTCGAAGGTGACCGTCGATTCATATGTGATCGGTGGCATCGCCGACCACATCAGCCCGTGGCAGGCCACCTATCGCAGCGCACGTCTGCTGGGCAGCGCGCAGCAGCGGTACGTGCTCTCGACCAGCGGACATATTGCGGCGCTGGTCAATCCGCCCGGAAATCCCAAGGCGTCCTATCGATTCGGGCCCGCCGACACCGAAAGTCCCGACGAATGGCTGGAAACGGCGGAGCGGGCCGCCGACTCCTGGTGGCCCGATTACGTCGCCTGGCTCGCCGAGCGCGGCGGACCTGAAAAGCCCGCGCCGCAACAGCTCGGCGCCGAGGGCCTGCCACCCGTCGGTCCGGCGCCGGGCACCTATGTCCACGAACACTGATGTCGCGCAGTGAGCCGATGATCGCCGCCATCGGGGACCACATCATCACCGTATTCGGCCAACGGATTCGAGTGCGTATCCGGCCGGGACGGGGCATACCGCTGGTGTTGTGCAATGGCATCGGCGCCGGGCTCGAGGTGCTCGCGCCGATTGTCGACGGGCTCGACCTCGAGATCCCGGTCGTGAGTTTCGATGTGCCCGGCACCGGCGAGTCACCGCATTCCCCACTCCCCTATGGGTTTCCGTATCTGGCCTGGCTACTCGGCCGCATCCTGGACAAACTGGGCATCGACCGCGTCGATCTGCTCGGCCTGTCGTGGGGCGGTGCGGTGGCACAGCAATTCGCTTTTCAGAACCCGCGCCGATGTCGCAGGCTGGTGTTGGTGTCGGCGGCGACCGGCGTGCTGATGGTGCCTGCCCACCCGCGGGTGCTGGTCAAGATGGTCACACCGCGCCGGTTCCGGGATCCGGAGTACGCCACCGATATCGCCGCGGCCAGCTACGGCGGCACCGCACGCACCGATCCCGAGCGCGTTGCCGAACTGTTCCACCGTCAGGTGCACGCGGGATCCTTGCGCGGCTACCTGTACCAACTCCTCGCGGGTTCGCTGTGGACCAGCCTGCCCGCGCTGTGGGCGATTCGGCAGCCCACACTCATCGTCGCGGGCACCGACGACCCGATCATCCCGGTCGTCAACGCCCGCATCATGCACCGAATGCTGCCGCATTCGACGCTGCACCTACATCCGGGCGGACATGTCGACGTCGTTACCGACGCGGCCACATTCGGTCCGGTGATCAGCGGATTTCTCCGATCGGCCCGCGCGCGCCCACGTCCGACTCGAGCGCCCACAGCTGGGGACCGGTACCGCATTGACGACGTGCGCCGGGCACCGCGAATATGAACTATGGGCAACGAAAACCTGCACAACAGGCAACACACCCGGCGTCCTGGGATGCCGATCGCCTGATACGAGCAGCTGGTGCGCGACGAATCCGATGTAGCACAGGCACGTGTGTTCTACGACCTCCTCACCGCCGAGGCCGAGTCACTGACCGCCACAATCGAGAAGACACTGACCAGACGCGGCAGTCCAAGGGCGACAACCGAATCCCGACTGCTCATTCGGGAACTGCGCGAAGTGCGCCGATGCCTGGACCAGCTCCGGACCCGCTTCCCCGAGGTCGCCCGATCGAAGCGTTGACCGGGCCATCGATCGCCCGGTCAGCGCTTCATCTTTCGGCTGCCACCGCCTCAGCGTTCGGAAACCAGCTCCGGCTCCGGCTCGCCAGCCGCGTCCTTCGCCATCACCGCCTCACCGCGCGCAACCATGCCCGCTTCGTCGGAGAGTTTCATCTGTGGGATGAACAGTGCGAGCACGAAGGCGATCGCCGCGCCCGGGATCAGGTACCAGAAGCCGGGGACCAAGGCATCCACGTACGCACCGACGATGGCGTCGTGCAGCACGTCGGGGAGGTGTTTGACGACCGAGGGAACCAGGCCGCCCGGATCCAGTTTCGCCGCAGCGGCTTCGGGGCCGTGGGAGATGAAGACGTCGGTGAGACCTTCGGTCAACCGGTTGGTGAAGATCGAGCCGAAGATGGCTACGCCCAGTGCACCGCCCATTTCGCGGAAGTAGTTGTTGGCGCTGGTCGCGGTGCCGATCTGGTTGGGGGTCACCGCATTCTGCACGACCAGCACGATGATCTGCATGATCAGGCCGAGGCCGGCGCCCATGACGAACAGCATTGCGGAGACGACCCACATCGCGGTGTCGGCGTCCAGGCGGGTCAACCACAGCATATCCACGATGATCAGCGCCGCGCCGAGGGGCGGATACGCCTTGTAGCGGCCGGTTTTGGTGACCATGGTCATCGAGGCCATCAGCGCGATCATCAGGCCGACCATCATCGGGATCAGCAGCAGACCCGATACCGAAGCCGAAGCGCCCGTTGCCATCTGGAGATAGGTGGGAATGAAGGCCAGGGCAGCGAACATCACCAGGCCGACCAGGAAGCCGATCGCGGAGGTCAGCACGAAGGTGCGGTTGCGGAACAACCACAGTGGCAGCATCGGCTCCTCGGCGCGCGCTTCCACGAGTACGAAGGCCGCGACCACGGCGATGAACGCGGCGATCATCGTGACCATGACTGTTGAGCCCCAGGCGTATTGCTTGCCACCCCAGTCGGTGATCAGGATCAGCAGCGTGGTCGCCGCCGACATCAATACAACACCGAGGTAGTCGGGCCGGGTCTTGGGCCGGTGGCTCGGAATGCTCAGGTAGCGGAACGCGATGAACAGCGCGGCGATACCGATGGGCACATTGATCCAGAAGCACCAGCGCCAGCCGAGATGATCGGCGAAGAAGCCGCCCAGCAGCGGACCGGCGACCGACGTGATGCCGAAGACCGCGCCCATCGGGGCCATATATTTGCCACGGTCCTTGGCGGGCACCACATCGGCGATAATGGCCTGGGCCAGGATCATCAGACCACCGCCGCCGACACCCTGCAGGCCACGGAAGGTGATGAACTCCCAGAAACTCGTCGACGCCGCGGCGCCGATGGAGGCGACCGTGAAGATGGTGATGGCGAACAGGAACGGCCAGCGACGGCCGAACAGGTCACCGAATTTGCCGTAGATCGGCATCATGATGGTCGTCGCGAGCAGATAGGACGTCGCGGTCCAGGCCATATGGGAGATGCCGCCGAGGTCGCCGACAATGGTCGGCATGGCGGTGCCGACGATCGTCTGGTCCAGGCTGGCCAGGAACATCCCCGCGATCAACGCTCCGAAGATGAGCCAGATTCGTCTCTGGGTCAACACAATTGGCACGGGCGGCGATTCAGCCGTAACGGTCATTGCTTACCTCTCCTTCTCCTGCCGCCCGGCTGCTCGAACAGCCGGGCGGCCATCGCACCGTGTTCGTGTACCGCCGCTGCCAGCGATACGGTCGGATCATTTGCCGAGGACATGGCCGCCCTCGTGGTGATAGTCGTCATGAATCCCGCTGCCAGACCGACGAATTCGGGTGATAGGTCGGTGCCGAGCCGTGCCGAGAGGAGTTCGCCGATGACGCTCTCCAGTCGAGCACCCGAGGCGACGAAGGCCGCGAGCACCCGCGGCTCGGTCTTGATGAGCGCGGCTACCAGCGAAATACCCTCGCGCACAACGGTTTCGGATTCGAATCCGTGGGCGAACAACCAGGTGAGGTCGTCCATCAGCACACCGCTCGGTCCGCCAGCGACGAACTCCGCACGCAGCTCCGGTGTGCCGATCTCGTCGACCGGTCCGACGACCGCGTCCATCTTCGTTTCGTAGTAGTTGAAGAACGTGCGCGGGGAAACCCCGACCGCTCTGGCGATGTCCTCGACGGTGGTGGCGTCGAGCCCCCGCTCGACCGCCAGCCGCCGCGCGGCCATACAGAGGTCGAGCAGGGTCTGGCGCTTCTTCTGCTCCCGCAACCCGATCGGTCGCTCGTCGCGATTCGCCTTGGACATGTCCGCCAAAGTAGCACAAACTGCAATTTTTCATAAACTGCAAGTTCGAGGGTGCTTGCGACGGAGATGGCCCGCAAGGGTCCTGAGCTCAGATGACCGCCACGCCCGGGACGATCGCACCCACTCGTGTCATCCGGAAACGACCGGAGGAACAACCCGTCACACAGAGGTCATCCTACGAATTCGTGGGTGCCCGAATCTCCTTGCGACGTAGGAGAATTGACGCACATCTCGAACCTAATTAACTCCGATATAACTCAAGTTTCATCGACTCGAGATGCAATTTTCGCTACTGTTGACCTTGCCTACAGCGAGGTGGGATTTCGAGAACCTCACATCGGTCGGGGGGATTACGCCCGTAGGAGAACTCCAAGTGAAGTATCCAGTGTGCGCTCGTGTGTTAGGTCCATTGACGCTTGCTCTCAATAATCACAACGCAACGCCAACCGCGCAAAAGCAACGCCAACTACTCGCATTACTTCTCGTCCGGCACGATACCGTCGTTCCGGTCACCACCCTGGTCGAAGAGCTGTGGAACGACGACCCACCGCGCAGCGCCGTCACCGTCGTACAGACCTACGTGCTCGGAATTCGCAAGAAGATGGCCGAACAACTCGGCATCGGACAGGCCGAAGTGGCCGAACGTTTTCTGCGCACCCGCAGCAAGGGCTATTCGTTCGACGTCAAGGACTGCCTGTTCGATTTGCGCGACTACCAAACCATGTCCGAGGCCGCCCGCTGTGCCGCCAAGACCGGCGACGACTACCGAGCGGTCGACCTGTTCACCGCCGCGGAGGCGCTGTGGAGCGGTCCGGCGCTGGTCGATGTGGAGGGTGGGATGCCACTCGCAGCGGAGATCTCGCATCTGGATCACCTGCGGCTGACCAATATCGAGCTGCGCGTCGAGGCCGAGCTGCGGCTCGGTCGATATCGCGAAGTCTGCCCCGACCTGGCCCGACTCACCGTGCAGCACCCACTGCACGAGCGGCTGCAGGCGTATTACATGTTCGCACTGTGCCGTTCGGGCCAGCGCGCCCGCGCGCTGGCCTCTTACCAGCAGTTCAGTAGGTCGATGCAGCGCGAACTCGGCCTCGACCCGTGCCAGAAGCTGCAGAAGTTGCATCAGGACATCCTTGCCGCCTCCGACGTATCGGTGAGCGCCATGCTCAACAGCCGCCACGCCGGATATCTCATCGGTTGGTACTCCCCCGAATTCCGCTCGGCGCGAGCAAAACCCGCCTAACCGTCCCGCAACAACTCGTCCACCAGCGCGGTCGAATGCATCGCCGACCGCATGGCCGGATGATCGAGCACCTCGCACAGAAAATCCCGGGTCGTCTGCACCCGTGCACCCGAAATCCGGAATTCGGCCAGCGCCCGCCGCATGCGCGCGAGCGCCCGGTCCCGGTCCGGCGCCCAGACGATGAGTTTCGCCAGCAGCGAGTCATAGTGCGGCGGAATCGAATAACCGGCGTGCACATGCGTGTCCACGCGCACGAACGGACCACCCGGCGGTGTGAATTCCGCCACAATTCCGGGAGCCGGTGCGAATTCGGCCGTCGGGTCCTCGGCATTGATCCTGCATTCAATTGCCGCGCCGCGCAGGGAAATATCCCGCTGGGCGATGCCGAGCGGTTGCCCGGCCGCGATCCGGATCTGCTCGGCGATCAAATCGATACCGGTAACCATTTCGGTGACCGGATGTTCGACCTGAATTCGGCAGTTGACCTCCATAAAATAGTAATTCCCTTGGCGATCCACCAGAAATTCCACGGTTCCGGCACCGACATAGCCCGCTTCCAGCACCCCGTCCACCGCGGATTTGCCCATCCGCGCCGCGAGCCCGTCCGGCAGCCGGGGCGCGGGCGATTCCTCGATGAGCTTCTGATGTCTGCGCTGTACCGAGCAGTCGCGCTCCCCGAGGTGCACACCGTTGCCGTAGCCGTCGCACAGCACCTGGATCTCGACATGCCGAGCGCCCTCGAGGTACTTCTCCAGATAGACTCGACTGTCGCCGAACAACATTCGCGCGGTCGCCCGGGTCTGCTGATAGGCGTGCGGAAACGCCGCACTCTCACGCACCACCTGCATACCGCGCCCGCCGCCACCGGCGGCCGCCTTGATGATCACCGGATAGCCGATCGAATCGGCGAGCGCGTGCGCCGCATCGGGTTCGAGCGGATCGAGACTGCCCGGCAGCAGCGGCAAGCCCGCCTTGGCCATCAGCGTGCGCGCCGACTGCTTATCGCCGAGTTGGGCCATCACATCGGCGGGCGGACCGATCAACGTGACCGCCGCCGCACGGCAGGCATCCGCGAAATCCGGTGACTCCGAGAGGAATCCGTATCCGGGATGGATGGCATCGGCTCCGGTCAGCTCGGCGGCGGCCAGCACCGCCGCAGCATTGAGGTAGCTCCGCTTGGCCGCCGCTGGCCCGATCTGCACCGATTCATCGGCGAAGCGCACCACTGCCGACTCGGCATCGGCGACCGAGTGCACCGCGACGGTGCGCACACCCAGTTCCCGGCAGGTGCGCGCGACCCGCAGCGCGATCTCGCCGCGATTGGCGATCAGAATCTTGTCGAACATGGTGTCCCGCACTCTCTTATGCCACCGAACGGACCGGAACCTGCTGCCGCGCACCGAATCGGCGGAATCGCGCCCGCCGCTCAGCCGCGAGGTCCGCACCGCTGCGCCCGGTCAGCTCCCGCAGACTCGCGGTCAGCGCCCGGTGCAGCTGATTCGCCGCCGCCAGCGGTGCGGTGCCGACATCATCGCCCGGTTCGGGCAAGACCGCGTCGACGACGCCGAGCAGCAGCAGATCACTGGCCGTAAGTGACAGCGCGGCAGCGGCTTTCGGCGCGGCGGTGGGATCGTTCCATACGATGGCCGCGCAGCCTTCCGGGCTGATCACCGAGTACGTGCCGTTCGCGAACATCAGCACCCGGTTGGCGACGCCGAGTGCCAGCGCACCACCGCTACCGCCCTCACCGATCACCACACTGATCACGGGCACCCGCAGCGCCGACATCAGCCGGATATTCTCCGCGATCACCACGGCCTGCCCCTGCTCTTCGGCAGTCGCACCGGGATAGGCCCCTGGAGTGTCGATCAGGGTGATCACCGGCAGCCCGAGCTTTTCGGCAAAACGCATGAGCCGCGCCGACTTTCGGTAACCCGCCGGTGTCGGCATGCCGAAGTTGCGGGCCATCATCTCCTTCGGCTCATGGCCCTTCTGGTGCCCGATCACCACGACCGGCTGCTCACCCAGCCACGCGGTGCCACCGACAATGGCGGGGCAGTCCCCGGAAATCCGATCCCCCCGCAACTCGTGGAAGCCGTCGAAGGCGAGGGCGAAGTAATCGAGCGCGGTCGGCCGGCTCGGCGTCCGCGCACGCCGGACCTGCGCCCAGGGATCGCTGTCGGGCATCCGAGCCGGATCGGTGATGGTCCCCGCATCGAGTTCGGTGACCGCATCGCCGGTCGGGTCGACCGGACCGGCGACTCGCAGCAGGGAACCCAACGCCTGCCGCAGACCCGCGCGCGGCACGATCATATCGATAAGGCCACGCTCCAACAGGAATTCGGCAGTCTGGAACCTCGGCGGCAACTCCTGGCGGATGGTCTGCTCGATCACGCGGCGGCCCGCAAAGCCCAGCCGTGCGCCCGGCTCGGCGATCAGCACATCCGACAGCGTCGCGAACGAGGCCGCGACACCGCCGTAGGTCGGATCGGTGATCAGGGTGATGGTGAGGATTCCGGCGCGGTCCAACTGTTCCAGCGCCGCACTGGTCTTCGCCATCTGCATCAGCGATAGCGGCCCCTCCTGCATCCGCGCCCCACCGGAAGCGGTAACGATGAGCAGCGGAATCCGTTCGTCGAGTGCAGTTTCCGCGGCAGCAGTGATCATTTCCCCGACCGCGGTGCCCAAACTGCCGCCGAGGAAGCGGAAATCCATTGCCGCGATGATCACCGGATTGCCCTCGATCTCCGCGAGCGCACACAACACCGCATCGTGCATGCCGGTGCGTGCCCGCGCAGCGGCGAGCCGGTCCGGATAGGGCTTGGTGTCGGTGAAGGTCAGCGGGTCGTCGTCGGTGGGGATGACGGCGCGGGGTTGGTAGCGGCCCTCGTCGGCGAGCTGGACGATGCGCTGCTCGGCGGTGATCGGGGTGTGTCTGCCGCATTCACCGCAGACGCCGAGGTCGCGGGCGAACCGCTTGCCGTACAGCGGAATCAGACAGGCCGGGCAGAGCACCCAGTCCGCGGCGCCGTCCGAGCCGAGTGCTGACTTCATCACGCGTATCTCCTGTGCTCGAGGAAGGTGTGACCCACAGCCTGCGCGCGCCCGCTCGAGAACAGCTCGACTCCGGCACTCGAGTCAGGTTCGAGCGCCGCCTTCGATGCTCGAGTACACGATCGAAGGGAGATAACGCCATGAACCCCAACGCATCCGGTGGTGCGGAATGAGCCGCCGCGTTGTCGTCACCGGACTCGGTGTCCGCGCGCCCGGCGGTTCCGGTAAGGACGAGTTCTGGAAACTTCTGTCCGAAGGACGCACCGCCACCCGCCGGATTTCGTTCTTCGACCCGACACCGTACCGATCCCAGGTGGCTGGCGAAGCCGACTTCGACCCGATTCGGGAGGGCCTCTCGCCGAGGGAGATTCGCCGCATGGACCGGGCGGTGCAATTCGCCGTGGTGTGCGGACGGGAAGCGGTGGCCGATAGCGGCATCGATATCGGATCGCTCGACCCGCACCGGCTCGGCGTCAGCCTCGGCAGCGCGGTGGCCGCCGCCACCAGCCTCGAACAGGAGTACCTGGTGCTATCGGACTCCGGTAAGAACTGGCTGGTCGACCAGACCTATCTGTCCCCGCACATGTTCGACTACATGGTGCCCAGCATGATGCCCGCCGAGGTGGCCTGGAGTGTCGGTGCCGAGGGCCCGGTCGCCATGGTCTCCAACGGCTGCACATCCGGACTGGATTCGGTCGGCCACGCGGTGCAATTGATTCGCGAAGGTTCGGCCGATGTCATGCTGGCCGGGGCCGCGGATACCCCGATTACGCCGATCGTGGTGGCCTGCTTCGATGCGATCAAGGCGACCACCTCGCGCAATGACGATGCCGAACACGCCTCGCGCCCGTTCGACAATTCGCGCAACGGCTTCGTACTCGCCGAGGGCGCCGCGATGTTCGTGCTGGAGGAGTACGAGAGCGCGCGCAAACGCGGCGCACACATCTACGCCGAGATCACCGGCTACGCAACACGCTGCAACGCCTACCACATGACCGGTCTCAAGGCCGATGGGCGGGAAATGGCCGAGGCGATCCGCGTCGCACTCGACGAGTCGCGCATCGACCCCACCGGCGTGGACTACATCAACGCACACGGTTCGGGCACCCGACAGAACGATCGGCACGAAACCGCCGCGGTCAAGCGCAGTCTCGGCCAGCACGCCTATGCGACACCGATGAGCTCGATCAAGTCGATGGTCGGGCATTCGCTCGGTGCGATCGGCTCGGTCGAGATCGCCGCTTCACTGCTGGCCCTGGAATACCAGGTGGTGCCGCCGACGGCCAACCTGCACGAGGCCGATCCCGAGTGCGATCTGGACTATGTACCGCTCACCGCGCGCGATCACCGGATGGACACCGTACTCACCGTCGGCAGTGGATTCGGCGGCTTCCAGAGCGCGATGGTATTGCGCAAACCGCAGGAGGTGGCGGCATGATCCTGGTAACCGGAATGGGTGTGCTCGCGCCGAACGGCCTTGGCGTCGAACGGTTCTGGGATGCGGTACTGGGCGGTCGCGGCGGTATCGCGCCACTCACCCGGTTCGACGCGAGCCGCAGCAGCGCGCGATTGGCCGGGCAGGTTGCCGATTTCGACGCGGGCGAACATCTGCCGAGTCGATTGCTGCCGCAGACCGATATTTCCACCCGGATGGCGCTGGCCGCCGCGCAGTGGGCGCTGGACGATGCCAAGGTCGACACCGCGGCACTGACCGACTACGACATGGGCGTGGTCACCGGAAATGCCTCCGGCGGTTTCGAATTCACCCACCGCGAGTTCAATAAGCTGTGGTCGCGCGGTTCCGAACATGTGAGCGTCTACGAATCGTTCGCCTGGTTCTACGCGGTGAACACCGGGCAGATCTCGATCCGGCACGGTATGCGCGGACCGAGCAGCGCGCTGGTCGCCGAACAGGCGGGCGGATTGGACGCGGTCGGACACGCCAGGCGCACAGTGCGTCGCGGTACCCCGCTGGTGGTCACCGGCGGGGTCGACTCGGCGCTGGATCCCTGGGGCTGGGCGGCACATCTGGCCAGCGGTGCGGTCAGCACCTCGGACGCACCGGAGCGCGCCTACCTGCCCTTCGATGTCGAGGCATCGGGATATGTGCCCGGTGAGGGCGGGGCGATGCTGGTGGTCGAGGATGCGGCGGCGGCCCGAACCCGTGGGGTGCCGAAAGTGCACGGCGAAATCGCCGGATACGCATCGACATTCGATCCGCCCCCCGGCTCCGGAAGGCCCTCGGGTCTGCGCCGAGCGGCCGAGCTCGCACTCGCCGATGCCGGTGTCGGGCCGGAGGACATCGATGTCGTATTCGCGGACGCGGCGGGCGTGCCCGACCGCGATCGAGACGAGGCGGCCGCCATCGAAGCCGTCTTCGGGGCCGGCACAGTCCCGGTCACGGCGACGAAACCGCTGACAGGACGACTGTTCTCGGGTGCGGGCCCGCTCGACATCGTGACCGCGCTGCTGGCCATCCGCGATTCGGTGATCCCGCCAACCGCCCACACCACCACCCTCGCCGAGGACTACCGGATCGACCTGGTTCTCGGCGCACCCCGGCCCGCCACCGTCGGCGGCGCCCTCGTCCTGGCGCGTGGCCGTTGGGGTTTCAACTCCGCGGTCGTCGTACGCGCCGTCACCGACTGATTCGAATATCTAGGGAGCCGATCATGACCATGACCATCACCGAATTACGCCGGATCCTCGTGGAATGCGCGGGCGGCGAGGATATCGCCGAACTCGCCGGCGATATCGCCGGCGTCGACTTCGAACAGCTCGGCTACGACTCCCTGGCGCTCATCGAGACGGCCTCCCGGATCCAACGCGATTTCGGCGTGACGATTCCAGAGGAGCAGCTCATCGATGTCAAGACGCCACAGGAGCTGGTCGATATCGTCAACAGTCAGTTGCCGGGTGCGGCATGAATATCGAGGTGATGAGCCACCGCAGGGTGGTGCAGGCGCCGCCCGAGATCGTCTACGCCCTGGTGGCCGATGTGACCAAGTGGCCGGTGATCTTCGCGCCGAGCGTACTGGTGCGCCATCTGCACCGCGGACCCGATGACGAGCGGTTCCGGTTGTGGGCCACCGTCAATGGCGAGGTGAAGAACTGGACCTCCCGCCGGGTGCTCGATGCGGCGCAGCGGCGCATCGTCTTCGAACAGGAGCGCAGCCAGGCGCCGATCGCGTCCATGGGCGGTAGCTGGTCGATCCGCGAAATCGACTCCGGCACCACGAAGGTAACCCTCGACCATCGCTTCACGGTGGTGGACGGGGCCGACCGGAATGTGGTCGCGGGCGCGGTGGATCGCAATAGCGAAACCGAACTGGCCGCGCTGGCGCGCATAGCGGAGCTCGGCCATCCGGTCGAGGATGTCGTGCACACCTTCGAAGACACTGTCACGCTGGATATTTCGGCGGCCGAGGCATACGACTTCGTCTACCACAGCGAGCGCTGGCCCGAACACGTCCCGCATGTCGGCCGGATCGAGCTCACCGAGGACGCCGAGGGCGTGCAGCTGATGGAGATGGATACCGTGACCGAGGGTGGTATCCCGCATACCACCAAATCAGTGCGCGTCTGCTCGTCCAATGAGCGCATCGACTACAAACAGCTGCTGCCGCCGACCATGCTCTTCGGGCACAGCGGCGCATGGGAATTCACCGACGGTCCCGATGGCGCGGTGGTGACCGCTCGGCACACCGTGGCGATCAATCCGACCGCCGCCCGCGAAATCCTCGGGGCCACCACCGATCTCGCCGACGCACGCGCCTATCTCACCGATGCGCTATCGACCAACAGCCGCAATACCCTGCGGTGCGCCGTGCGGTATTCCGAGACCGTGAAGTCACCGACATGACGGCCACCGAACCACCGCAGGTGGCCGGTGACCCCGTGGTGCGCGAAATCGCCGACCGGGTCTACGCGTACACCCACCACCGAGGCGGCTGGTGTGTCAGCAATGCGGGTGTACTGACCGGGCCGGACGGGGCGGTGGTGATCGATACGCTGGCGACCGAGGGGCGCACCCGCGCGCTCGTCGAATTCGTCGACGGACTCCATATCGGCCCCGCCAGAACGATTGTCAACACCCACCACCACGGCGACCACAATTTCGGCAATCACCTCTTCGGCCCCGCCGCGGTCGTCGTCGGCCACGACCGGATCCGGCCCGAGATGATCGAAACCGGACTCGCCCTGACCGAACTGTGGCCCCAGGTGCAATGGGGCGACGTGCGCGTCACGCTGCCGAGCATCACCTTCAGCAGCCGGATCACCCTGCATATCGGCGAACGCCGCGTCGAGCTCATCCACCTCGGACCGGCCGCACACACCACCAACGATGTGGTGGCGTGGCTGCCCGAGGAGAAGGTGCTCTTCGCCGGAGATCTGGTGATGTCGGGTGCCGCGCCGTTCTGCCTCATGGGATCGGTCAGCGGATCGATCACCGCGACCAGCAGACTTGCCGCACTGGGTGCGCGGACCGTGGTGTCCGGACACGGTCCGGTCACCGGACCCGAAATCTTCGACCGGACACTGCGGTATCTGCGGTGGGTGCAGGAACTCGCCGCCGAGGGACGCTCGCTCGGCCTCACCCCGTTGGCCATCGCGCTCGAGGCCGATCACGGCGAATTCGCCGACCTGGTCGATGAGGAACGGATCGTCGGCAATCTGTACCGCGCCGATGCGGAATTGGTGGGCGGTCCGATCGGCGAACCCCTGGATGTGCTGTCGATCTTCGACGAGATGATCGTCTACAACCACGGGCAGGTGCCGACATGTCTGGCGTGATAACCGAATCGGTGCAGGTCTGCGTGGTCGGCGGCGGACCGGCCGGGCTGATGGCCGGTCTGCTGCTGGCCCGCTCCGGCGTCAAAGTGCTCGTGCTGGAAAAACATCCGGACTTCCTGCGGGACTTCCGCGGCGATACCGTGCATCCGTCCACACTGCGGGCCATGGACGAGTTGGGGCTCGCGACGGAATTCCTCGCGCTACCGCACGTCGAACTGCCGCAGCTGCCGATGGCCACCGCGAGCGGTCCGGTGATCTTCGCCGACTTCCGCACGCTGCCGGGTGGCTTCCCGTTCGTGGCGTTCATGCCGCAGTGGGATGTGCTGAACTTTCTCGCCGACGCGGGCAGGCGGTATCCGGGCTTCCGGCTCATCCAGCAGGCCGAGGTCACCGAGCTGATCCACCAGGACGATACGGTGGTCGGCGCACGGGCCAGCACGCCGGACGGCCCCCTCGAGGTGCGGGCCCAGCTGGTGATCGCGGCGGACGGGCGCAATTCGATCGTGCGTGGCCTACTGGACGTCGCCGCCAGTGCCGCCCCGATGGACGTGCTGTGGTTCCGCGTCGGCAAACCCGACGGCGAACGGCTGCCCACCGTGCGCAGCGGCAAGGGCTTCTTCATCGTCTGCATCGACCGCGGCGACTACCTCCAGGTCGCGTACATGATCCCGAAGGGCGGATTCGCGACCGTCGAGGCGGGCGGACTCACCGAATTCCGGGCCACACTCGCCGCGATCTATCCCAGCCTGACCACCCAGCTGGCGGCGGAAATTCGCACCTGGGACGATGTGAAACCCCTTGACGTACGGGTGGATCGGCTGCGCCGCTGGTATCGGCCGGGTCTGCTCGCGATCGGCGACGCGGCGCATGCCATGTCGCCCGCGGGCGGGGTCGGCATCAATCTCGCTGTGCAGGATGCCATCGCGGCCGCCCGCCTGCTCGCACCCACGCTGAGCACGGGTGCCCGACCGAGCCTCGCCCAGTTGCGCGCCGTGCAGCGCAGACGCGAATTCCCCATGCGCGTAGTCCAATTCGCGCAACTGCGGCTGCTATCGGATCTGTATCCGAACGCGGGGCGGCCGGGCACCGATAAACCCGTGCTCGTGCGCCTGCTGCGCCGCTTTCCCCGCCTGCCGCGGCTGGTGGCCCGCGTGATCGGACTCGGCATCCGGCGCGAGCCGGTGCCACCGGCGGCCGCCATCGCCGGAACCGTCACCGCCCTATCGAAATTCAGGGAGAACTGATCGTGTCGACATATCTGCTCGTCCACGGGGCATTCCACGGTGGCTGGGTCTGGCAGCGGGTGACACCGCTGCTCGAGGACGCCGGACACCGCGTATTCGCGCCGTCCCTGGTCGGCCTCGGCGACCGCGCCGACCAGCTGACTCCCGAGGTCGGCCTCGACACCCACGTCGAGGATCTGGTCGACCTGCTCACCTTCGAGGACCGCACCGATGTCATCCTGGTCGGCCACAGCTATGCGGGCATCGTGGTGACCGCCGTCGCCGACGCCGTACCCGACCGCATTGCCGAACTCGTCTACATCGACACCTTCGTCCCACGCAACGGTGAGGCGGTCGCCGACATCATGCCCGGTATGGTCGATGCCTTCACCGCCGCGGCCGACGCGCACGGCGACGGCTGGCGGGTACCACCGCAGACCGAGCCGATGGGCGACGGCGGACTCTACGGCGTCACCGAGGAGCCGGATCTCAGCTGGGTGGCCTCGATGCAGACGGCACAATCGCTGGCGACCTTTCAGCAGCGCATGCTGCTGACGAATCCCGAAGCGCTGAAGGCGATTCCGGTCACCCATGTGCACTGCAGCGAGGGCGGCGCGGATTTCAAGGCCATGCGCGCCGCCATGCCGCGCACCCTGCCGCCCGCCGACCTGCCACCGGAGCGGCTGCATGTGCTGCCGACCGGACACGACTGCATGATCACCATGCCGCAGGAATTGGCCGGACATCTGTTGGCTTTGGCACCGCGCCCGGCGCCGACCGCTCCGGCCTAGTGCAAGACGTCGTAGGTCGCGGCGATGGTGACCCCGTGCGGTCCGGTCTCGCAGGTCACGGTGCCCTGGTAGCGATGCCGCAGGTGATGCCACCCAGGGTCACCTTATCGATGACGAATTCGTGTGCTGCCCAGTCGAATCGGGACTTCGGATCGGCTCAGCCTTCGACAGTGTCGTAGGCGGCCCGAGCCGCCAGCACCTCGCTGAGATGTTCGGCCGACCAGTCCACGATGCTCGCGAAGACCGGCCGCAGTGTCACCGCGAGCGGGGTCGCCTCGTACTCGACACGCGGCGGCACCTCCGCATGGTAGGTGCGGGCCACCAAGCCATCGCGTTCCAGCTGACGCAAACGCTGAGTCAGCACCTTGGGGGTGAGGCCCGGAATGCGCTGCTGGAGTTCGGTGAAGCGCAGGCGGCCGTCGTGCGTGAGCACCCAGAGCACCTGGGTGGACCAGCGGCCGAAGACGAGGTCGATCACCGGGGTGATCGGGCAGGGATCGACGCTCGCAGGCGCACCCGTCGCCCGGCCACCGCCCGTCATCGGATCGCTACGCATATTTTCTCCCGGGGGTCACTTTCCTCTTGGTAACTACTATACTTTGGAAAGTACTGTGAACCAGGGGTCGCGCGCGAGCACCACCGCAAGCGAAAACCGAAGGGAGCACAGTCATGACGACGATTTCCGTGGACGGGCGCATCGACCTGCCGCCCCGCAACGGCGAACGCCCGAGCACCCGGGCACACAATCCGCATCAGCAGCTCAGTCAGCTGGCGCCACCGGAGCTGCAGGAGACGCTGTGGTCGCGAATGACCACGCTGAACGGAGTACTGCTCGGTCGCAGCGGCGTATCGCTGCCCGACACCCGTGCGCTGCATCTGCGGCCGACCATAGCCAAGGGGCCCGGCGAGGCGTATCTGGTAGGCACCGAATTCGCGCATTTGCACGGACACGGCGACGGCAGCCTGCACATATGCCTGCCGAAAGATATCGCGGCCGAGGCGATCGCGCAGGGCTGGGCGGAGCTGCATCCGATGGCACGTCAGCGTTTCCTGCCGCAGACATTGGTAATGGTCTACGGGCCAAGGGATCTCGACGAACTCGAGGTCGCCTGGCGGCTGGTGCGGATCAGCCACCGGTTCGCGCGCGGGTCGGCTACAGCGTGATTAGAGCGGCGGCCGCCATCGTGGGCGATATGAACGCCACCGATCTCATCGGAACCTGGGAACTGATGTCCTACTTCGATATCGACGAACACGATGCGACCAGCACCGGGCCATTGGGAGATGCACCGCGCGGCCTGCTGATCTACGGCGCGCACGGCTATATGTCGGTGAGCATGATGCGCACCGACGGAGCAACGGGCACACCGCCGTTCATGGGCTATGCGGGCTCTTGGCGCCGCCGCGGCACGGAAATGGTGCACGCGATCACCGTGTGCTCCAATCCGGCCTGGGCCGATACCGAACAGGTGCGCCAGATGTCGCTGCACGGCGACATCCTGACGCTGATCGGGGCCGCGCAGGTCGGCGGGCGGGTGCAGCGCCGGGTACTGACCTGGCGCCGCACCTGCCCACCGTCCTGAAATCCCGTGTCATTCCGGAGAATACGAGAATAAGGGCTCATCGAATTGGACCGATTCGTTGTTTTCCTTGAGTATTTCGGTGATCACGCCGCTGGCCTGTGCGGTCACCGGAATCATCAACTTCATCGCCTCCACGATGCCGATCTGCTGTCCGGCCGTGACCCGATCGCCCACCTCGACGAAGGGCTCCGCGCCGGGTTCCTGGCTGCGATAGAACACCCCGACACTCGGTGCGCGGAAGACCGCCTCGACAGCCGGACTATCTTGCACGGCAGAGGTTTCGACCGCTCCCCCCGCCACATCGACCGTTCCGGCGGCCACCGGGGCAGCGATGACCGGCGCGGGCGAGACCTGCCATTCGGCCTCGATCGTCACCTCCCCCACCTGGACTCGCAACGCGCTCGGCTGATGCGGGAAACCCGCGAGCAAATGCAGCGCGCCGGTCTGGATGGCATCGAGGATGCGCAGATACTCGTCGTGGCCGGTGGCTGTGTTCTCTGCAACTGCGGTGCTGTCTTCAACTGCGGTCATTGTCCCTACCTCTCAGTAATTGCCGAGTCCGCCACAGACATTCAGCGCCTGTGCGGTGACCGCGCCCGCGCCGGGGCCGATCAGGTAGTCGACCATTGCCGCCACCTCGAACGGCTGCACGTAGCGCCCGATCGGGACCCGTGCGCTCACCCTGGCGTGCACCTCATCGGTGTCGACACCCCACAGACCGGAGTAAACCTCCCGAACCCGTTCGGCCATCGGCGTTTCCACGAAACCCGGGCATACCGCGTTGACCGTGATCCCGGTCTTGGCCAGTTCCAGTCCGAGCGCCTTGGTGAACCCGACAACGCCGTGTTTGGAGGCCGAATACGGCGCCCCGTGCACGACGCCCTGTTTGCCGCCGGTGGAGGCGATGTTCACGATGCGGCCGCTGCCGCGCTCGAGCATGCCGCCCGCGGTCAGCACCGTCCTGGTCATCAAGAAGACGCTGTTGAGGTTGGTATTGATCACGTCGAACCACAGCTCGTCGGTGACCTGCGCGGTGACGCCGCCGCCGCTGCGGCCCGCATTGTTGATCAGGATGTCGATCGGGCCGTACCGCCGCACCCCCGCGTCGACGTATTCGCGGATCTGGGCGGCATCGACCACATCGCAGACCGTGCCGTCGACCTCGTGGCCGTCATCCTGCAGGCTTTTGACCGTATCGGTCACCTTTTGCTGATCGCGAGCGCAGATGAACACCGCGATGCCCTGGGCCGCAAGGCTTTTGGTGATCTCCAGACCCATACCGCTGGTCGCTCCGGTGACCAGCGCGACGCGCTTGCTTTCCGCCATGACTCCTCCATCGGTCTTTCCGGGCTGTTCGACCTCCAGACTCGTCGCCGGACCTATAGCCCGGGTCAACCCGCGCGCGGCTCGAGCCAGCCTCTAGCGGCATCGGCGACCGTTGCGTGCAGCCGCGCCCCGCCGCAACCAAGGAGCCACCATGACCGCCGTCGCCAGCCGCACCGAGTTGTACGCCGAGGTCCAGCAGTTCTATGCCGATCAGATGCAGCGACTGGACAACCGCGATATCCCCGGCTATGCCGAAACCTTCACCGAGAATGCGGAATTCGAGCACACGCCCGGTCGGCCACCGGCTCGGACCAGGGCGGGCATCATCTCGGACCTGGTCGAATTCCACCAGCGTTTCGAGGCAGACCCGATGCAGCGCAGGCACTGGTTCAACATGATCAACCTGCAGCCACAGGACGACGGAACCATTGTCTCCACCGCCTACTGCCTGGTGGTCAAGATCCGGCCGAACAGCAAGCCCGAAATCGCGCCGAGCTGTGTCGTGCACGACGTGCTCGTTCGCGTCGACGGCAATCTGCTGACCCTGTCCCGGCGCGTCGCCCACGACTGAATCCGCTGTCCCCGACTACTTTTCGAGGAGAACCACGTGAACACCGTGCAGCCACAGACCCTGCTCACCCTTGCCGCCGAAGCCCAGGACCTGTTGTTCCGGGAGGCACGCACCGCGAATACCTTCACCGACGCACCGGTCACCGACGACCAGATCCGCGATATCTACGAACTGGTCAAATACGGCCCGACATCGATGAATCAGCAGCCGCTGCGCATCGTTCTGGTCCGCAGCCCCGAGGCGCGGGCCCGCTTGGTTACTCACATGATCGAGGGCAATCGGCCGAAGACCGCCGCCGCATCCCTCACCGCAATCCTGGCCGCCGACTTGAACTTCCACGAAAACCTGCCAAAGGTCTTCCCACACGCCCCCGAGGCGAAGGACTACTTCGCCGAGCCCGGCTACCGCGCCGAATCGGCCCGCTTCAACGCCCTGATCCAGATCGGCTATTTCATCCTCGGCATCCGGGCCGCGGGCCTGGCCGCGGGCCCGATGAACGGTTTCGACGCCGCCGCCCTGGACCAGGAATTCTTCCCCGACGGCACCCATAACTCCCTGGTCGTGGTCAATATCGGCATCCCCGGCGTGGACGCCTGGTTCCCCCGCTCTCCCCGCCTGAGCTACGACGAGGTCGTCACCACGGCATAACTGCCATGCCGACGGGTGGCACGAATGGGATCGCATCGCATTCGCCACTCGTCGGCGATGACCGGTAGCCGTTGCGGAAGATCGCTTTCTACCAGCGATTCAACCGCAGCCATCGGGGCGACTACGGTGTCCACCCGCTGGTTGTCGGGAACCTGTTTCAGGCGGTCGGATCCGGTTGGGATCGTTCGGCGAGTTCGGCGATCAGCGGTTGTGCTGCATCGGGGATCTGCGTGTCGGTCCAGTGATAGGTGCTGGTCCGCTGGCCATCGGTGACGGTGAGTTCGTAGTCGAACTGATCCGGCATCGCCGGACCGCGCGTTGGCGTGTCCTGCTCGAGCGGTGTGTCGTTGAGCAGATCGGTGATGACCGGAGCCTGCTCGGCGGGCAGGTCGCGCGCGTCGAGCGAGGTTGTCATCTCTATTCCGGCGAGGCCGCCGCTTCGCCGGAATTCGAGATGCACATTCGGTGTGGCCATGGACACGATGGTATTCGCGGCCGGTTCAGCGCAACGGAACCTTCACGGCATCCCATGCGGATTGCACCGCACGCGCTTCGTTACTGGCCCTTCCGAAACGGTAGCGGGCCTGTTTCAGGGTCAATGCGGCGAAGTTGCTGAAGGTGGCGTTGGGTTTGAGCCCCGGGTCGATGAGCGCGTCGTACCAAACTGTTCCCGGCGTCTTCCACGCTTCTCCGCCCAACGTGGTGGCGAGTACATAGAAGGCGTGGTTCGGGATGCCGGAGTTGATGTGGACGCCACCGTTGTCCCTGGTGGTCTGCACATATTTGGACATATCGGCGGGTTGGTTGTCGTGGGTGTTGGCGGTGCCGGGGGCCTTCAGCGATCGCAGTGCAGGTGACAACAGCGGTCCCACGATATCCGCACCGATCAACCAGTCGGCTTGATCGGCGGTCTGGCTCAGGTGGTACTGCTTCACCAGCGATCCGAACACGTCGGATATGGATTCGTTGAGTGCGCCGGACTGGTTGGAATAGGTGAGATTCGCCTCGAACTGGGTGACCCCGTGGGTCAACTCGTGTGCGATCACGTCGAGGCTGCGGGTGGTGTCGGTGAACAGCGGGCCGCTTCCGTCACCGAAGAACATATGTCCCTGGCCGTCCCAGAACGCGTTGTCGTATTTGGTGCCGAAATGGACCATCGCGGCGATCGGCATGCCCTGATCGTCGATGGAGTCGCGTTGGAAAACGTTCCAGTAGAAGTCATACGTGGCGCCGAAATTGTCATAGGCGGCATTGATCGACGGGTCGGCAACCGGCGGCTGGCCTTCGGCTCGAGCCAGCGTGCCCGGCACCGTTGCTGTGGAATGCTGCTGGTCGAAGATCGAGCGCTGCGGTACACCGTTGGATACCGCGCCGACGGCCTGTTGTGGTTGTGGTCCCTGTCGTCCGGCGGCCTCGGCGCGCAGCATTCGGATGCTGTTGTCGAGATCCATGGTTGCGAGCAGTGCTGCTCGCTGTTCCGGCGGGAGTTCACGGGCGACCGACTGCAGTAGGTCGGGTGGGAGTATGCACGCTCTTGGGTATCGCATTTTCTGCTCCGTTTCGGATGCTGTGCGGCGGCTGAATCTGGATGCGGGCGGCCGGTTGGGGCGCGGCAATGGCTCGCGCGGAGTCGAGGTTTGCGAGGAACGTTTTGACCGCTCGACGTTATCCGGGCGTTTGTAGCCGTCGAAAACACTTGTGGTGCTAACGATTTGCTGTCTCTTGCCGCAGCGGTTGAGCGGAACAGATGAGTGACTTGCGCCTTACCCCCAGACCAGCATCTACCTGCGCATTCATTCTCGGACGGCGCATAGCCGTGGACACGGGTATGCGACTACTCTTTATTTCCTGTCGGGGCGACCCTCCGGGACAGGTAGTGCCCAATCTTCGGGGCGCATGCTGCAAGCCGTTGACCTGGTGAGCGCGGATCCGCAGCGGGTCGACGACGCGGTGGGCGGGGCGTGGCGTCTCGATCACCCCAGCGGTCGAACTGGGCCGCCAGATGTCCTGGTAGGCCCGCCGGGCAGGCTCGGGCAGGGGGGTGGGGACCTGGTGGCGACCTCGGTGTCGGTGGCACCGTCGAGCAGCCACGGAATCAGCTGCGGCGCATCAGGGTCCGATGCGCGAACCGTGGACCTGACCGAAGTTGGCCCACCGCGCCGCAGTGACAACCGCGTCGATCAGGGACAACGCCGGGTTCCCCCGCCGGACCTAAGACGAGGTGGTTACCACGGTGTAGCTGCAACGCCGAATTGTCGCACGCTGAGGCAGCCAGGACTGCTATCCAGGTATTTCATCGTGGCCACAGCCTCGACCGCGGGCCGTACACTCGCGATCGGAAGATCGCGACAGCTGACGGGGGGAGTCACCGGCTCATGACCGCCAGTTCGAAACGCCCATTCCCGCTGTTGGGTCCGACGTCGACATCCGAGCCGAGCATCATCCGAAGCAACGATTGGTCGGCTTTCCGCGGACTGACCGCACTCCATGACCACTGGACGTTGAAAGAGTGGGCGCCCAGCCGGTCGGTGTACTACTGGTATCTGACGTTCAGCAATCCCGTGCTGGCCGAACTCGCCTCGGAGTGCCAGCGCCGGCTCGGGGCCGACGGCCTCGACCACGTATCCCTCGACGGCCTGCACCTCACTGTACTTAGCATCGGCGACACCGATCAGGTTTCCGACTGCACGCTCACACGGTTGATCGATCTCGCCCGTCGTCGTCTGGCCGGGGTCAAGTCATTCGATCTGAGCATCGGTCCCCTCTCTGGATCTCGCAGTGCGATAAGGTTTTCTGTTACGCCTTGGGATCCGTTGCTCGACCTTCACCGGTTGCTCAGGGAATGCACCGTCGCTGCTCGGCCGAACATGCAACTCGCTGAAACGTCAGAATTCCGACCACATCTCGGGATCGCCTACATCAACAAGCAGCAAATGGCGAACAGCCTGGTCGATTCAGTCCGACAGTTGCGGGATCTCGCACCTGTGCCGGTTCGAGTCGATAACGTGCACCTCGTCGAACTGCGACGCGATGGCAAACAGTATGTCTGGCGCGATCACGCAGTCATCTCGCTCGCCATTTAGCGATCCTCCGGCGCGGCGAAATGCCGCGCCGAGGAAGACCATTCGCGCAGGGTTCCCATGTAGTCCATGGACGTTGCGGTCGGTATCGCCCCGATCACTTCGCCGAGTTCGTGCGCGCCCTGGTCGAACTGGTCCGACGAGCCACGAGGTAGAGCCCATCGATCAGTGTGCGCCAGGATGTACGGCACCCGATATCGTGTAGCCCAAGATCTCCCCGTCGCGCTCGCGGTGGATGGCAATCGGCATGTCAGAACTCATGATCGAGCTCCAGGAATGATTTGCGGAAGTCTGTCCTGGACCGCAGCGATGACCTTGTCGGTCTGCGCGCGCAGAGCGGCCAACCCCGCGTCCTCGTCGGCCGACCCGATGTAGGTGTCCAGATCCGCGCGGACGCCGTGTTTCCATACGGCCGCCACGCGGTGAGTGTCGGTGATGCGCCGGTCCGGTCGCCCGTCGACCAAGACCAGGTCCGCACGTAGTCCGGGGCGGATGCGGCCCCGGTCGGCAAGGCCGAACACGTCGGCGGTGCGCGCCGTCGCGGCCGCCAGGGCCTGGTCGGGTGCCAGGCCGGCAGCAACCAGTCGCTGAAGTTCACGATGCACACCGGCCCCGTGCACCGTGCCCGGGTTGGGGGCGTCTGTGCCAGCCAGCACTGGTACCCCGGCGTCGTGCAGCAGGCCGACGTTGTCGGCTGGCGCGGCGAAATCCGGCAGCTGCGGCGGGAGCCACCGCTGTGCCTGCCGCTGGATGACTCCGGACCAGGCCGGCCCCAGCCGCCGGACCAACTCGGGCTCGGCCAGCAGCGGCATCCCCTCGCCGTCACCGGGAAACCCGTCGGCCACCGCCAGCGTGGCTATGACCGCGACACCCGCGTCCGAGATGGCCCCGACGTGGGCGTCGGTAAGTCGGTCGAAGGGTACGTGGGCCAGGACATCCACGCCGGTGGGCAGCAGGTCGACGGCCGCCCGGGCGGTGGTCACATGTGCCACCACGATGAGAGCGGCTCGGTGCGCGGCGTCGACGAGCGCGGCCACGGTTGGGATGTCCAGCGATGGCATAGGCATTGGACCGCCGCCCGCGCCGTCGTCGTAGAGGACTTTCAGGTGATGGGCCCCCTCGGCGAGGCGGTCTGCCACGAACGCCTCCGCATCCCGCGGTCCAGTCACGTACGGGAAGGGCGCATACATCATGGTGGGATGCCCACCTGGCGCGGTCGCACCAATGCTGGAAGAGCGCACCTCGGCAGCGTCCGGCCCGGCGCCCTGGGCCACGGCCCGGCGCACGCTGTCGGGTTTGCTGAACATGTCCAGCACCGTGGTGACCCCGAAGGACAGGGCCTGGCGAGGCGCGCCGGGCAGCAGGTGGATGTGCGCGTCGATCAGCCCGGGCAACAGGGTGCCGCCATGCCCCTCCAGATGTTGGTCACCGGCCCGCAGTAGCTCGAGGCCGCCAACCGCCTCGATCAGGCCGCCCGCAATGCGCACGGCGGTGTGCTCGGTCAGGCGTTGGCCGTCGAAGACGCGGACCCCGGTGATTGTGGTTGTCATAGCGGCCACAGTAAAAGTTGACATCGTGTGAAGGTCAAGCCGATAGGGTGGTTGCGTGCGGTTTTCCATCAGCCAGGTCGCGAAGGCCTCCGGCGTGTCCGCTCGGATGCTGCGCCACTACGACGCGATCGGCTTGCTCGCCCCCAGCACGGTCACCACCAACGGGTACCGCTGGTACGGCAGGGCGGAACTGCTGCGGTTGCAGCGCATCCTGGTGCTGCGCCGCCTTGGGCTCGGACTGGAACAGATCGGAAAGATCCTGCGCGAACAGGCCGACGAGGCCGCCGCGCTGCGCGGACACCTGGCCCACTTGGAAGACGAACGCCGCCGCCTCGACCGGATCATCACCACCGTCAAGGAGACCATCAGCGATCTGGACGCGGCCCGGATCCAGGATCCGCAGCGATTTTTCGCTGGTCTGCGCGAGGGCCGAGCCACTATGCGGGACACCCTGGGGAAGTCCTTCGGGCAAGCCAGCCTGGGCGCCTTCGATGCCGCAGACACGGCCCAGGACGGCCGCACCACCGCAGACTACGAGCACGCCGCAGCCCACGGGACCGCCCTGTTCCGGCGGCTGGCCAAGGTCATGCGGAACGGGATCACACCGGAGGAGCCTGCCGCACTGGACGAAGTCGCCGAGCATTACGAGTCCGTCCGCAGGTACTGGCAGCCCACACCCGAGGCGTATGCGGCCCTGGGACGGATGTATCTGACCGACCCCCAGCAGCGGCGGATCGCCGAGCAGGTGGACCCAGACCTATCCGCCTGGCTGGCCGCCGCCATCCCCGCCTACGCGCGGCATCGACTGCGACTGCACCAGCCTCCGGACGGTCGGCCGACATCAGTGCACAGGAGTTCGGACATCCGTGCAGCCGACTACGGACGTTGACAGCGGCAGCATGTTTCCGCAGGCCAGATCTGTAATGCATGCCGTGTACGCGCCAAAGTAAACCTGCCAGGGGTTCAGATGCATCCTGTGGCGTGAGAATCGGCTGCGGGCGTGTATCGACCACCGACCAGAATGCACCATCGCTGTTCGGCCGAACAACAACTCACCGAAACGATCGCGCGGTCATCTCGCCCGCCATTCAGCGATTCTCCAGCGCAGCGAAATGCCGCGCTGATGAAGACCATTCGCGCAGGGTGCCCGTGTAGTCCTCGGACGTTGCGGCTGAATGACGTTTGGCTGCGGCGGTCAGTTTGCGTCGGTCGACACTTGGCGGCGTGCACGTCGCCTACCGTCTCGGGGAGATCAAAATGACGGAGCCGCTAACTTTCTCCCTTTTCAGCGCTCCCCGATTGCCGGTCGGTGTATTCGCCGTGGAGCATGCCGGTGGCCTGGCCGATCTCGATGAGGTAGCCATCCGGGTCGCGGAGATAGCATCGGATCTCGGCTTTGCGGTCGAGTGGTTCGGTGAGGAATTGTGCCCCTTTGGATTTGGCGTCGGAGTAGAACGCGGCGATGTCGGCGACCCGCACATTCAAGAATGACGAGACCGGATCACCGGGTTCATAGGCAGTCAGAATGGTCTCGGGCTTATCCGGGGTCGGGCCGCCGCCCGGGTTCATGATGATCCAGCTGTTGGCGACCTTGACGATGGCCGGGTTCTCCTCCAGCACGACCTGGCCGCCGAAAATTTCGGCGTAGAAATCTCGAGACCGAGCCACGTCGCGCACGGTCAGGAAATGCGTCAGGAGCAATCCCTGTTCGGGAGCAGGCAGGTCGTTCCGATTGGTCACGGTTCCCTCCGTTCATTCAGTGTTCTGTCCTTCTGGTCCCACCGGTGCGGATCGCATTCGAGTGCTGCTCGGTCCCACTTGCCGCGTTCGGCGGCCGCTCGATAGGTGGTCTGCAGGAATTCCAGCAGGCTTCCTTCTGGATCTGCTGCGGTGCGTACCGCCTCGTAGGGCAGCAGAAACTGGCGATATTCGGCGCTGTAGAAGGCGTGCCGAGGACCGACCGGATAGTCGGCGAAGCCGTCGGGTTCGGGATAGGCGTAGGCGTAGAAGGCACCTTCTTCGCCGCCACCCGGCCAGAAGCCGCAGCTGCTCAACTCGTGGGAGTAGCCCTCCACCATCACCCAATTACCGCAGTTGGGTGCGCCGCCCGGATGCTTCGGCGCGGTGCGGCCGGAGAACCTGGTGCAGGCCAGATCCATGGCGCCCCAGAAGAAGTGCACCGGGCTCACCTTTCCGATGAAATATGAGCGAAACTCGCTCATTACTCGATGGGCCGCGATGAGTTGACGCCAGAACAGATGCACGGCGTCGCGATCATAGGAAGCATGCTCATAGTCATCGGCGAACGGGATCGCGGGATCGACCTCGTTGGGCTTCGCCTGAATTTGTACCGCAACGCCGAGCTCGTCGAGCGCACCCATCGTTTCGGCATAGAAATCGGCAACCGGCTTGGGTTCGAGCGCGATCTGCCGGGCGTGGCCATTACTGGTTCTTATGTGCAACCGATGTTCGGTGAAGTCGAACTCGATGTCGAACACACCGGCCTCGTAGGGCATCGCGGAGGTGGTCAACCCCCGCGGGCTGACGTAGAGGGTGACCTGCCACCAGTGGTTGATCAACGGCGCATGAGTGAGTCGAATCTTGCCGATGATCTGGGTCCACATGTGCACCGTATCGCGGGTAGCGGTCCAGTCCTCGACCCGCAGCCGGGGCCAGCGTTGCGACAACGCGATCTCTGTGCGAGCGGTCTCGGCCATCAGACTTCCTTGGTCCGTCCGTCGGTTTCGCTGCCGGTCGCGGCGCGGATTCTGCTGCCATGCCGTGGCGCCGCGGGCGTCGGCCCGGTGTCAGGCATTCAGGAAGGCGAGCAGGTCCGCGTTGACGATCGCCGCCCGGGTGGTTGGCATGCCGCGCGGGAAGCCCTTATAGGTCTTCAGCGCGCCGTTCTCGAGAAGCTGCGTGGACAACGGCCGGAGGCCTTATAAGGAACGATCCGATCGTCCTCGCTGTGCATCACCAGCACCAGCGCGGTGATCATCTTCAGGTCTTCAGTGTAGAAGATCCCTGTGCCGTCAATGGTGGTGATCGTGGCATATGAAAAAGGTATACCGACCAGTGGGTCGGTTTTCAGATTTCACGCGGAGTCAGCACAGGCTGTCGACAAATATCGAATGTCGTTGCGACAATAGCCGAAAATAGTTGGTAAGAATGCGTCCCATGACAGGGACTGCCTCCAGCGAATTGATAGTTCGGCAGGCCGACTCGAACGACCGGACATACGACGGGCGGCCTGCGCGGGCGGAATTTCGTGCTGACGTCGAGGGGCTGCGTGCGGTCGCGGTGCTGGCCGTCGTCGTATTTCATGCGGGTGCGCCTGATGTCAGTGGTGGGTTTGTCGGTGTCGACGTTTTCTTTGTCATCTCTGGGTTTCTTATCACCGGGATGTTGTGGCGTGAGGTGGCGGTTACCGGCACGATCGGGCTTGCGCGGTTCTATGGCGCTCGGGCGCGCAGGCTGCTGCCTGCCGCGGGCATCGTGTTGGTGGCGACTGCGGTCGCTGCGGCGATGCTGTTGCCTCCGTTGCAGGTCCGCGAGGTGCTCGGCGACGGGATTGCCAGTGCGTTGTACGCGGGAAATTATCGGCTTGCCCTGCACGGCACCGACTATCTCGCCGCAGATACGCCGCCTTCGCCGTTTCAGCACTACTGGTCGCTCGGGGTGGAGGAGCAGTTCTATTTGTTGTGGCCTGCGCTGATCATCGGCATCGCCTGGTTCGTGCAGCGCCGCCGCAGGCCAGGGGCGCACGCCTCGCCGGTTCCGTATCTGCTTGTCCTCACGGTAGTTGCCGCGGTGTCGTTCGCGGTTTCGCTGGCCTGGACCGGCACGCTGCCATCGTGGGCGTTCTTCGCGCTGCCCGCGCGGGGGTGGGAGCTGGCTCTCGGCGGCATCGTGGCGCTCTCGGTCCCCGTATGGCGCCGATTTCCGGCACCGCTGGCCACCGTCGCCGGGTGGCTGGGGCTGGCATTGATCGTCCTGAGTTGCACCCACTTGGACGGGCGGACACCATATCCCGGTACCGCGGCGCTGCTGCCCGTGCTGGGCGCCGCGCTGATCGTCGCTGTGGGCTGTGCCGCACCCCGGCTCGGAGTCGGTCGCGCGCTGTCGGTGGCTCCGCTGCGGGCGCTCGGTCGTCTTTCGTACTCCTGGTATCTCTGGCACTGGCCGGTGCTGCTGCTCGCGCCACGGCTGGTCGGTCACCCACTCGATGTGGTCGGCTCGGTGGGCGCGGTCGTCACGGCCGGTGGCCTCGCCATGCTCACGCTATGGTTCGTCGAGGATCCCGCCCGTTTTGCCGCGCCGCTGCGGCATTCGGCCACGCTCAGCCTCGCGGGCGGCGGTGTCGTCACCGCGGTCGCCGTCATCGTTGGGGTGGCGCTGCTCGCGCTCGCGCCCGTCCCGGTGGGCCGGGGCGCGGCGGCCGAGGCCCTTACTGTGGCGGCGCCGGGCGTGCCGCCGTCGGAAGCCGTCGATCCGCAGGACGCGGCGGTTCAACAGCTGACCGCGCAGGTGCAGGCCGCCGTTGCGGCATCGGCCGAATCGCATTCGATTCCGTCGAATCTCTCTCCGGCGCTCGCCGACGCCGCTGCCGACAAGGCGGCGGTGTTCGGAAATGGTTGCGTGCGTTCCTGGCTCGATGTCGGACAGCCCGAGTGCGCTTCGGGCGATCTCGGATCGGCGAGCACGGTGGCACTGGTGGGCGATTCGCACGCCGCGATGTGGAGCCCGGCGTTCGAGCAGATCGCCGAGCAGCGGCATTGGCGCCTGGAGACGATGAGCAAGGTCACCTGCCCGCTGATGGAACTGCCCATCACCAGCCCCTACCTGGGCCGGGAATACACCGAATGTGTGCAGTGGCGCCACCAGATCATGGCCCGGCTGCAGGCCGAGCATCCGCGGCTGATCGTGCTGAGCATGTCCCGGCGATACGGCGGCGACTTCGGATTCACCACCTACGACCAAGCCTGGATCGATAGCCTGTCCGGCCTGACCACACAGCTGCGCGCGACCGGCGCGAATGTCCTTGTCCTCGGGCCGATTCCGGATCCGCACACCACCGTGCCGACCTGCCTGTCCGACCATCTGGACGACGCGCTGGCCTGCTCCCCGCCACGGCCGGTCGCCGTGAACGACGCGGGCATCGCAGCCGAACGGGCCGCGACGACGGCGGGCGACGGGCAGTACGCCGACCTCACCGCGTTGTTCTGCACCACGGACCGCTGCCCGCTCATCACCCGCAACAACCTGATCTACCGGGACGACAATCACCTGACGGTCGCCTACGCCAAGTCGCTCGCGCCGATCGCTGCCGCGCTGGCCGACCGCGCCCTCGCCCGCAGCTGAACCCCAGCCAACTAGCCCAGAGCGCGGGTGAATCCCTCGACGAGTTCGTCGACCTGGTCGTCGGTCATCACGAACGACGGCGAGATCTGCATGGCGCCCTGGCCGGCCGCACGTCCCGAGATGCCGTGTTCCCGGAGGGTTTTCACCAGCGGCAGCCCCTCGGAGGGATCGGCGAGCTGGATCGCGGCGACCGCGCCGAGACCGCTGCGTACCTCGGCGACGCGCGGGTGATCCGCGAGCGGGGCGAGCTTTTCGTGCAGGGTGGATTCCAGGCGCTTCGCCTCGTCCAGCAGCCCCTCGCGTTCGACGATGGCCAGATTGGCCAGGGCCGCGGCGGCGGCTCCGGCGTGGCCGCCGTAGGTGTAGCCGTGCCGCCACCAGACGCCGCCGGTGAAGAAGGGAGCGGCGATATGGGGGGCGATGAAGACCGCGCCCATCGGGACATAGCCGGAGGTGAGGCCCTTTGCGGTGGTCATCAGGTCGGGTTCGAGATCGAAACGGGATGCAGCGAACCAGGATCCGCCGATGCGGCCGAAGCCGGTGACGACCTCGTCGATCACGAAGAGGATGTCGTGGTCGCGGCAGATGCGGCGGACCTCGGCGAGGTAGCCCTCCGGCGGCAGATACACCCCACCCGCGCCGATAATGGGTTCGCAGAAGAAGGCGGCGATACGCTCTGCGCCGATCTCCTCGATGAGCGCGAGCAGCGCCTTCGCATCGTCCCATGCGACGGTGCGGGCATCGGGCATCAACTCGCCATAACCCTCCCGGTTGACCGGGATACCCGCCAAAGCCGTTCCCGCGACGTGCATTCCGTGATAGGCGCGCTGACGTCCGACCACAATCGTCTTATCCGGGCGACCGAGCTCGTGCCAGTAGCGGCGGGCGAGTTTCGCGGCGGTGTCCACCGAATCCGAACCACCGGAGGTGAAGAAGATCTTGCTGCCGGGCACCGGCGCGATGCTCGCCAGCTTCTCCGCCAATTCCTGGGTGGCGGGTTCGGTGATATCACCGAAGTTCGAGTAGTGCGCGACCGTGCGCAGTTGCTCGGCGACCGCGTCGGCGATCTCCGTGCGTCCGTGCCCGACATTGGTGAACCACAGCCCGGCCGTCGCGTCCAGATACCTGGTACCCGCCTGGTCGTAGACGTAGGCACCCGCACCGCGCGCGACGACGAACGCACCGTCGCGTTCGACGGCGCCCATATCGGCGAACCCGTGCCATAGCGCACCCATATCAACCACCTCTACCTCGACGACCACATCACTTCGTCCGCACTGCACCGGTCGCTGCCCGATGCGCCGAGCGCGACTACCGCAGTGCGAACAGCGCGAACCCGATGACCGGGACCACCGGGCCGATCACCGTCGACACCCATCCCCCGCTGGCGCTGATCGTGAACAGGTACGGATACCAGTCGACGATCGGCCCACGGATCAGGGTGGCGGCACCGCAGCCGAGCGGGTGGACCGGCCAGCAAGCATTCAGCCGCCCGGAAACGCCCAGTACGACCGGTGCCAGCACCCGATCCACGACCATCACGATAGGCATGAACCAGTGCGCCACCTCATCCACCCACCTCTGTTCGTCCCAGCGGGCGATATGGGCGAGCAGCACCGCGAACGCGAACCGTAACCGCCGCAATGTCGGCCACCACTCGATCGGACCGTAATGTCGGTGCGGTGGAACAGTTTCCGAGTCGGGCGCTGGTATTGGGCGCCGGTGGTGTCGTCGGAACCGCCTGGATGGCCGGTCTGGCTGCCGGATTGCGCCAGCACGGCATCGATCTCGCCGCCGCCGACCTGATCGTCGGCACCTCCGCGGGCGCGATCGTCGGCGCGGTCCTCGCTTCCGGCCGAGATCCGGGCGAACTCGCCGAACCCCGGCAACCTGCGCCGTCCGATCCGCAACTACCTGCGCCCGACCCGCGCGCGCTGGGCCGCGTGTTCGCGGTCCTCGGCGAGAGCGAAACGGCACCGGAGCTCAGGCGAGGACGGGTCGGCGAGATCGCGCTCGAGATGAGCGCCGAACATAATGCCGTCCATGTCGAGCGCATGCGAACCCTGATCGGCACGGCACGGTGGCCGGACCGATTGCTGGTCGTCGCCGTCGATGCCGGCTCGGGCCAGCGCCGAGTCTTCGATCAACGCGATGCGGCCGCACTGCCGGACGCCGTGGTCGCCAGTCGCGCGATGCCCGGCGTCTACCCGCCCATGACCATCGGCGACCGCCGCTTCATGGACGGCGGCATGTACTCCGCCACAAATGCGGATCTGGCCGCGGGGGCCGAACTTCTCGTCACCCTTCATCCACTGGCACACCTGTTTTCGACCACTGCCCTCGACGCGGAACTGCAATCCGCGCGGTCCGGAGAGTCATTGGTGATCACCCCGGACCAACGATCGATCGATGCCTTCGGCGGCGACCTGCACGACCGCGCACACTGGATACCGTCCTTCCGAGCCGGATTCGCCCAGGCGGATGCGGAAGCCACACGCCTCCAAGGGATCTGGCCGACCGCGAGGTAGCCTCAGGCCGACCGCCGGGAGAATGAATATGACAATCAGCGAACCTGTTCGAGCCCGGTATCCGCTCCTTTCATCCGCCGGCTTCCTGTGGTTCTGGTCCGCCGACAGCGTGTCGATGGCCGGTACCTACATCACGGCGCTGGCGCTGCAGGTGCTCGCGGTCGAAACGCTGCGGGCATCGCCCATCGAGCTCGGCGTGCTGGGGGCCGCGCGCTGGCTGCCGTATCTGCTCTTCGGTTTGATCGCCGGAGTGCTCGTCGATCGGTATCGGCGGCGGCCGGTGCTGGTGGCCGCCGATCTGGTGCGGGCGGGTTTGCTCGCGCTCATCCCGCTGTCGGCGGCGACAGGCGTGCTGAGCATGCCGGTCTTGATCGCGGTCGTACTGGTGTTCGGCACGGTGTCCCTGGCCTACGACGCCGCACATCAGTCGTTTCTGCCGACTCTGGTGCCACCGGAACTGCTCACCCCCGCCAATGCCCGGCTGGAGCAGTCCTCAGCGGTGGCGCAGACCTGCGGGCCGGTCATCGGCGGTTGGCTGGTCCGGATCGTCGGCGCACCGCTGGCTATCCTGGTGGACGCGGTGTCGTATCTGCTCTCCGGGCTGATCGTGGCGCGGCTGCGTGTGGCCGAGCGATCCGATCCGCCGCAGGACCGGAATCTGCGCAAGGAACTGCGCGAGGGGCTGAGGTGGGTGTATGGGCATCGGATGCTCGCCCCGCTCGCCATCGCTTCGCACGGCTGGTTTTCAGCGCGGTGGTGTCAACGGTGTACGTGCTCTTCGTAATCGACGAACTCGGCCTCGACGCTTCCGCCCTCGGACTGAGTTTTGCATTCGGCGGCGTCGGCGCTGTGGCCGGGTCATCGGTCGCCGACCGCGCCGGTCGCCGATTCGGTATGGGGCCGGTGATCATCGGCTGCCGATGGCTGACGCCCATGGGATATGCGCTGATCCCGTTGGCGCACAACGGAGCTGCGGGTCTGACACTGCTGTGCTCGGCCCAGTTCCTCTTCGGTCTCTCCATCGGCGTCGACGGTCCGCTCGAAATGGGCTACCGACAAGCCGTCACACCCGACCGTCTGCTCGGCCGGATGAATGCGACCATGCGCTCATTGAACCGGGCCGCGATCGTGATCGGCGCACCGACAGGTGGCGTGCTGGCCGCGTGGCTCGGCATTCGGTGGACCCTGTGGATCGCGGTGATCGGGCTGCTGATCTCGGCGATCGCATTCACCGGATCGGAATTCCGTCATGCCCGATCGGGAGCAGACCTGCCCGGCTGATCACGGTCGCGTCGGCGGTCGACCTGCACCGAGCGCGGCGACGGCGCGAAGACGCCGGTGCGGATGACCAGGCCGATGACGAGGGAGAGCGAGCCCTGCTGACGAGGATCGATGAACGGGCGAATCTTCCCAGATCAGAACCGCTGCGATCGGTGCGCCGAGCCGGTCGACAAACGTCGTCACCACCCCGGTCGCGGGTGTGCGCACCGGATGCTCACGCCCGCCTCGGATTCGACTCGCCGGTTTCGCTACCCTGGTGAACGCAATGACCAGGACAACCGACGCGAATCTCCGCGAGCTCCGGACCCGCCTGGCCGCCGTAACGCTCCGCGATGAACACCGGTTGCGCCGAAGCCTGGACCGGGCCCGCGGCGGCGATCTCACCGGTATCGCGGCCGAGATCGCGGCGGCCGAGCAGCGCGTCGAGGCTCGCCGCGCCGCGGTACCCGAAATTCGCTATCCCGAGCAGCTACCCGTCTCCGCGCGCCGCGAAGATATCGCCAAGGCGATCATGGAGAACCAGGTCGTAATCGTGGCGGGCGAGACCGGATCGGGTAAGACCACCCAGATTCCGAAGATCTGCCTGGAACTCGGCCGGGGCATTCGCGGCACCATCGGACATACCCAGCCGCGTCGGCTGGCCGCGCGCACCGTCGCCGAGCGCATTGCCGAAGAGTTGGATACCGAACTCGGCGACGTCGTCGGGTATACGGTGCGCTTCACCGATCAAGCCTCCGATCGCACGCTCATCAAGCTGATGACCGACGGCATCCTGCTCGCCGAAATCCAGCGCGACCGGCTGCTGCGCCGCTACGACACGATCATTATCGATGAGGCACACGAGCGCAGCCTCAATATCGACTTCCTGCTCGGCTATCTGAAGCAATTGCTGCCGCGCCGACCGGATCTCAAGGTGATCATCACCTCGGCGACCATCGATCCGGAGTTGTTCGCGCGGCACTTTGCGAAGCAAACAGACGACCCGAGCGCGAAGCAAACAGACGACCCGAGCGCGAAGCAAACAGACGACCCGAGCGCGAAGCAAACAGACGACCCGAGCGCGGACGAATCGGGCACTCCCGCACCGATTGTCGAGGTTTCCGGCCGATCGTATCCGGTGCAGATCCGCTACCGGCCGCTGGCGCTGGAACTACCCGGCAGCGCCGATGAAGACGACGAGGACACCCGGATCGTGGATCGCGACCCGGTCGATGCCATCGGCGACGCGGTGCGCGAACTGTTCGCCGAGGGCGACGGCGATGTGCTGGTGTTCCTATCCGGCGAACGGGAGATCCGCGATGCTGCGGATGCGTTGCGCGACTTGAAGATTCCGCGCACCGAAATCCTGCCGCTGTACGCGCGCCTGTCGACCGCCGAGCAGCATCGGGTATTCGCCCCGCATAACGGTCGACGAGTCGTCTTGGCCACCAACGTCGCCGAGACCTCGCTGACCGTCCCCGGTATCCGGTACGTCGTCGACCCGGGTACCGCGCGCATCTCCCGCTACTCGATGCGCACCAAGGTGCAGCGCCTACCCATTGAAGAGGTTTCCCAGGCGTCGGCCCGCCAGCGCGCCGGACGCTGCGGCCGGGTCGCCGACGGCATCTGTATTCGGCTGTACTCCGAGGACGATTTCGAATCCCGGCCCGCCTTTACCGAACCAGAGATCCTGCGGACCAATCTGGCCGCCGTCATCCTGCAGATGACCGCACTCGGCCTCGGCGATATCGAGAAGTTCCCGTTCGTGGAGGCGCCGGACCGCAGGGCAATCCGAGACGGTATCGCGCTGCTGGAGGAGTTGGGCGCACTCGCGCCACGCGCCACCGCAACACCCGCGCGGCGCGCCGCCGAACCGGACGTTATCGAGACGACGAACACCAGCACTACTCCGGAACGGCGCGGCGCCGATAGCATTGCGGGCAAACAGATCCGAGCTGACGAATCCACCGACACACGGTCCGATGCGACGCTGACACTCACTCCCACCGGTCGCGAGATGGCGCAACTGCCGGTCGATCCCCGCATGGCACGGATGCTCGTCGAGGCGCAGCGCAATGGCTGTCTGGCCGATGTGCTGATCATTGTGGCCGCGCTGTCCATTCAGGATGTGCGCGAGCGGCCCGCGGACCAGCAGCAGTCCGCCGATACCAAACATGCGAGGTTCGTGGTCGAGGGCTCGGATTTCCTGGCCTACCTACGGTTGTGGGAGTACCTGAACGAGCAACGTAAGTCGCTGTCGTCCAATCAGTTCCGGCGCATGTGCCGCGAGGAGTTCCTGCACTACCTGCGGATCCGGGAGTGGCAGGATCTACACGGGCAGTTGCGGACCATCACGCGGGGGCTCGGGTGGTCGACGCACGACGGTTCGAATGGCGACGAAACCGGTTCGCGCCGTGGACGATCCGGCGGGTCGGACAGTTCCACCCCGGCTCGGGCCAGCGGCGGAGACTCCAGCGGCGGACGGCGCGGGACCGACTCGTCTGCTGCGAACTCATCCAGCACTGGCGCGAACCATCGTCGCGGTCGCGCACGCGCTGGCGCGGCCTCGGCAGCGCAGGCGGCCCGAGGCGGACGTGTCGCCGAGCCCGCACCGCAGACAGCGCCGCTCGAAAACGACGGCACCCCATGGGATTCGACCGCGATCCACCAGGCACTGCTGGCAGGCATGCTCTCCCATATCGGCGTCCGTGAGGCCGAATCGCGCGAATTCCTCGGCGCGCGCAATGCCAAGTTCATGATCTTCCCCGGCTCCTCCCTGGCGAAGAAGCCGCCCCGCTGGGTGATGGCCGCCGAACTCGTCGAAACCTCGCGGCTCTGGGGCCGGATGGCGGCGCGGGTGGAACCCGAATGGGCCGAGCGCCTCGCCGGTGATCTGGTGAAACGCACCTACTCCGAACCGCATTGGTCGTCCAAGCGTGGTGCGGCGCGAGCCTATGAGCGGGTCACGCTGTACGGCGTTCCGCTGGTCGTCAGCCGCGCCGTCGATTACGGCCGTATCGATCCGGAGCTGTCGCGCGAACTGTTCATCCGGCATGCGCTGGTACAGGGTGAATGGCAGACCAGGCACGAGTTCTTCCACCGCAATCGCGAACTCCTCGACGACGTCGCCGATCTGGAGCACCGCGCCCGCCGCCGCGACATCCTCGTCGATGACGAGGTGCTCTTCGAGTTCTACGACAAGCGCCTCCCCGCCGATATCGTCTCGGTGCGCCATTTCGACAGCTGGTGGCGCAACGCCAAGCGCAAAGATCCCGCGCTGCTGGACTTCTCGACCGAGACCGTGGTCAATGAGACGGCCGCGGTCCTGGATCCGACCGACTTCCCGGATGCCTGGCGCCAGGGCGAGCTGAGCTTCCCGCTCACCTACCAATTCGAGCCCGGCAATGACGATGACGGCGTCACGGTGCGGATACCGGTCGAACAACTGGCGCATGTGCGCGCCGTCGGCTTCGACTGGCTGGTCCCGGGCATGCGCGAAGAGCTGGCCACCGCACTGATCAAGACACTGCCGAAGGCATTGCGCCGCACCGTCGTTCCCGCACCGGACTTCGCCGCGGCCGCACTCGCCGCACTCACCCCGCGCGCCGAACCCCTGCGCACCGGCCTGGCGCGGGAACTGTCGCGCCTCGGTTCGGTCACCATCGCGGCGAGCGATCTCGACTCCGCCGCGCTCCCCGACCATCTGCGCATGACCTTCGCCGCGATCGATGCCTCCGGCACGACAATGGCCCGAGGCAAGAGTCTGGCTCAGCTGAAAACCCAACTGTCCGAACAGGTTTCCGCCTCGGTCGCCCGTGCGACCGCGGGCGCGGAGCGTGCCCCCGCCACGGTGTGGACCTCGGAATCGCTCGGGACGGTCGCACCGACGGTGCGCAGCGAGGTCGCCGGACAGACGGTCACCGGTTATCCGGCACTGGTGCCCGAGGGCGAGGGTGTCGCGGTCCGGGTGCTCAGCTCGCCGGCCGAACAGGCCGCCGCCATGCGAGCAGGCACGCGCACCCTGGTGCTGGCCGCCATGCCGACCTCGGTCCGTACCGTTACCGCGAGTCTGCGGCCGCAGGATCGGCTGGCGCTGAGCCAGAATTCGTACGGTTCGCTCGACCTACTTATCGAGGACTGCCGCGCCGCCGCCGCTGACGAACTGATCGCCGCCGCCGGTGGCCCGGTGCGCAGTCCGGACCAATTCGATGCCCTGGTTGCGCGGATCCGCCCCGAATTCGTCTCCGCCGTTGCCCGCACCGTGCGCCTCGTGGTGCCGATTCTGGCCGGGGCACACCAGGTTTCGTCCGTCCTCGCGGAGACTTCCGAACGCGATATCGCCGACGATGTCCGCCACCAACTCGACGACCTCGTCTTCCCCGGCTTCATTTCGGAATGGGGCGGCACGCGTCTGCGCGAACTCCCCCGCTACCTCCAGGCCGCGCGCATCCGCCTCGAATCACTGCCCGGATCCGCCGTCCGCGACCGCCAGGGCATGGTCGAGATCGACCGCGCCCTCACCGCCTACGACCGCCTCGTCAACGCCCTGCCCGACACTCGCAAAGACGCCCCCGACGTCACCGAGATCTGGTGGATGATCGAGGAATTCCGGGTGAGCCTCTTCGCTCAGAAATTGGGCACACCCTACCCGGTCTCCACCAAGCGCATCGAAAGGGCGATTGCCGCCATCCGCCGCTGACGCCCGCCGGGACTCCCGGTACCGGTAGTTCTGGGGGCGCGACGAGGTGCAGATACGCGGCTACTGTCGCCGGACATGGTGGCGCGCAGGAGCATGGCGGCCGCTGACCACATCCGCCGCGCGGCGGAAGCCGCCTCGGCAGTCCGGCGCGAATTCTCGAAAGAAGAGTTCGCTATGCGGAAATCCCTCGCAGCGATCCTCGCCGTATGTGCCGTCGCGCTCGCCTCGGTGGCGGCCGCTTCCGCGGAGCCGGCGACCCCGCAGCCAGCGCCGGTCCACGCCGATAACGACCTGCTGCGACAGCTGGTCCGCCTGCTCGACACCGGATCGGTCACCATCTGCCCCGGGCAGGCGATGGGCGGCTTCGGCTGCTCCTGCCCGCCGGGGATCTGCATATGACCGGGGTGGTCAGTCCGCGTTGGCCGCGACGGTGGCTTCCTCGCGATGTTTGCGCAGGTCGGCGATTTCGCGTTCGAAGTCGTCGGCCGAGGTGAAGGAGCGGTAGACCGAGGCGAAGCGCAGGTAGGCCACCTCGTCCAGATCGCGCAGCGGGCCGAGGATGGCCAGGCCGACCTCGTGGCTGGGGACCTCGGGGGAACCCTTGGCGCGCACCGCGTCCTCCACCTGCTGGGCCAGCAGGTTCAGGGCGTCCTCGGCGACCTCGCGGCCCTGGCAGGCGCGACGCACACCGCGGATGACCTTTTCCCGGCTGAACGGCTCGGTGACACCGCTGCGCTTGACCACCGATAGGATCGCGGTCTCGACCGTGGTGAATCGTCTCCCACACTGCGGGCAGGAGCGCCGACGGCGGATGGCCGCGCCTTCCTCGGCCTCACGCGAGTCGACGACCCGCGAGTCGGGGTGTCGGCAGTAGGGGCAATGCATCCGAGAGATCCTTCGTCGATGCGCGCGCCCGCGTCCGAATCGGCTCCGGTTCGGCGTTCCGATCCGGCGAGCACGTGTACAGGGGTCTAGACCTATACGTCCATATCGGTTCCAGGATACCCGGGACGGGTCACCAGGCGTCTCACCCGTCCCACCTATCCCGCGCGCGGGCGGTTATCCGAGCTGCCACTGGGTGGTGAGATCGGCGATCAGTTCCGGGATTCGCGCGATCATCCGGCCGTGCGCGAGCTTGTTCCAGAAGGATTCACCGAGTACGACCTCGGCGAAGGGCCGGTTGCTCTCCATATCGATATGGCGCGGCGCCAGGTCGCCCATGATGTAGGTCCAGCGGGTATCGCGGTCGGCCCAATTGAAGTCCGGCAGCGGGGTGCGCAGCGATACCGTGCGACCGGCGATATCGGCGCTGACGGTCGCGGGCGCGAAGACGCCGGGGGCGCGGACACCGGGAACGGCGGGCTTACCGGCCACGGTGCTCACATAGGTCAGCACCCGGCCCATCGTGCCGCGGCCCGTCGAGGTCACGTCCCACTGGTCGGCGATGACGCGGTTCTGCTCGCGATCGGTCATGCGGATCAGCGCATCGATATTGCCGCTCTGCGTGTGGGAATCGATCGACCGCCATGCCGTGCGAATATCGGCATCGATCACCCCTGCGGCATACATTTCGTCGATTCCGGCCATTCCCAGCGCCGCGTAGGCCTCGTGCATCGGGACCAGGTCGGTAAAGATGTGCTTCTGCATGATCATCAGCCGGGTCTGGTACCAGGTGACGTCGTCGGCGCTCAGCCGTGAACCCTCGGTGGCCAGCAGCCGGATATCGGCGGGCACCTCGGCCACCAATTCCGGTGGGGTGCCGCGCAACAGGTCGGCGACCACTTCGCCGAGCTGGTGGATACCCGGCACATCGAGCACCGCGCCGATATCGCGGAGGTCGAAGAAGCCCGAGGCGAAGGAGCCGCCCGCGATCCCGGCCAGCCCCGCCCACCAATAGTACTGATGCTGATTCGCCAGCCGGAAGTAGTTGACGTAGACCTGGCTGAAGGTGCGCTGGTTGGCGCGCACGCCGAGCGCCGGATCCCAGGCCGCGAGGTCGATATCGGCATTGCGGGTCGAGACCACCAGCCAATACTGGTGCAGCAGTGTGCCGTAGCGGCTCGGCGGCACCCCGTCGGCCCTGGCCTGGTCGAGCGCGTCGCGCAGTGTCGACTCATCCAGTGGCAGTGCCGGATTCAGGCCACCTCCGCCCGCGCCGTCGCCATTGACCGCGGGTAGATCCAGATATGCCTGGTAGGCGGGCGCCGCGTGCACGGCCGGAATCATGGTGAGGCCGAAGACAAGACAGCTGAGCAGCCCGGCGATTCGGGCGAGAATACGGACAGCGTGTTCGGCGGTGCGGCGATGCGTCATTGCGTGGTGTCCCGAAATCGTTCGTCGGCATAGTTGCCGAGATCACGTTTTCAGGCACAGTAACAACATGTTCTAGTTTGCAATCGACAATTTCGGCCACCCTTCGTGGCGGATCGGCCGGTCACCGTCCGCCACACCGACTTTCAACGAGCGCTATCGCGGCAGACCGATTCCGGCACCGTCCGGAACCGATTGCTGTTCGACCACGGCGGGCACCGGCGCCGGGGTCTCACCACCGAAAGTCCCTGCACACCAATGCGTCAACCCGATCAGCGCCGTCACCACCAGCGCGCTCAATAGCGAGGCCACCGCGAGCACCGCGAAGCCGACCTGCGCCTGTTCCACCCGTTCCATCGGATGCGGCACCCTCGCCTGTCGCAGCGCGGGCGTTCGAACCGGACCGCGATCGTAGAGCGCCACCGCACCGCCGGGCCTGCTGCCGCGCGGCCGCCGGTCCACCCCGGCCCGCGCGGCATCGAGGGCGCGTACGCCGCCACGATGCGGGCGCCGGACGCGCGGAACGGAATCGAAACCGAGGTCGATGCCGGACTCGGTTTCCAGGTCGGTGCTCGGGGCGCTGATCGCAGTGCTCATCGGACAAACCTCCGTGACGGGGGGTGTTGGTGGGTGCTCAGGTATGTCGCGAGACGATGGGAGTCGCTATTCGATCAAGTGTTCGAAGAACTCGTGTTCGATTTCTACCACGCTCCACCGACAAAGTCAGCAGAAAACGCCGACATGCCTCGAACAGATGTTTGATACATCGGCGTGACCGGACTAGATTCGGTAGACGAAATCCATCACACGAAAGGGCGGTTGCGGTGAGCCACACAGACGACACGGGCGACGAGAGCGGAGTTGGCACCGACCCGTCCGGTACCGGGGCGGATCTCACCGTGCGTCAGCGCAAGGTCCTCGAGGTCATCCGCACCTCGGTCAGCGAGCGCGGCTATCCGCCGAGCATCCGCGAGATCGGCGACGCGGTCGGACTCACCTCCACCTCCTCGGTCGCCCATCAGTTGCGCTCCCTCGAGCGCAAGGGCTATTTACGCCGCGATCCGAATCGGCCACGGGCCGTGGATGTTCGCGGCCTCGACGAGGCGGTCCGCGCGGTGACCAACCTGCCGACCACCGAGGACGTCGAAACCGGTCGGCCCGTCCCGACCTTCGTGCCCGTCCTGGGCCGGATCGCCGCCGGTGGCCCGATCCTGGCCGAGCAGGCGGTGGAGGATGTCTTTCCGCTGCCGCGCGAACTGGTCGGCGACGGATCGCTGTTCCTGCTCAAGGTCGTCGGCGAATCGATGGTGGACGCCGCGATCTGCGATGGCGACTGGGTGGTCGTGCGCCAGCAGAATGTCGCCGACAATGGCGATATCGTGGCCGCGATGATCGAGGGTGAGGCGACGGTGAAGACGTTCAAGCGCACCGGCAAGGATGTCTGGCTGATGCCGCACAATCCGCTCTTCGAGCCGATCCCGGGTAATGACGCGCAGATCCTCGGCAAGGTCGTCACGGTCATCCGCAAGATCTGAAAATCGTTGGGTTGCGCGGGCCATCGGTCCGCGCAACCGGCGTTCGTCGTCAGTGCAGGAACAGCCCCAGCGGCCACGCCCAGTGATCGAGTGTGATCCGCTCGATGAGCAGAATCTGCAACTCCCCGACGACCCCGCCGAGTACCGCGCCGACCGCAATCGCCGTCGGCTCATCCTCCTTCACTGCGGGCCGCAGCAGATTCTCGAACTGCGCGGGTGAGAGCTCGCCCATCCGTTCGATGACGGTGTTCTCGATATCCATGGCCTGCATCGTGTAGGCGTGCGCCTGCTGGGTGGTGGCCTCGGCGTAGGCGAAAACCCGTTCGGCCGCCGTCGCTTTCAGCTCCCGCCACCGGTCGGTGCCAACGGTCAGGGTGACCAGCGGTTTGGCCAGGCTCGGCGCGGCGTCCGCAGCCCGGTCGACATATTTGGCGGCCAGTTCGAATACCCGGTCCGCCGCGGGCCCCCTCAGGATGGCGTCGACGATCTTGTCCGGCGTGAGCAGTTCGGCGGCGATCAGATGCGCGTACTGCGGAATCAGTTCGTGCCGGTTCTTCGCGAAGAGTCCGTGCCAGGTGAAGATTCCGAAGTACCGCTTGGGCTCGTGTGGGCGGAACAGCATCTGCAGCCCGATGTAGTCGGTCATCCACCCGTTCACGAACCCGAATACCGGCATCAGCCACGGCTCGCGGAACAGCGCCCACATGATCGCCTGTCCGACGCCGATGAGCAGCCCGAACCAGAAGCCGATCTTCGGAATCATGGTCATCTGCGCCCCGGCGATATCGCGCATCATCCGATTCAGCAGCGCTTTATCCGCGGTCAGATTCGATATGACCATGGCGCGCAGATCGAACAGCCGCACGATATCGCGCTTGGCGTCCTCGATGGCCGCGACCGCGTATTTCGGTGTCTCGGACTGGATCAGCCCGATCACCGCGTGCCGGGTCAGCTCCGGCATCGCCTCCCACAGTCCCGGGTAGTAGTCGATCGCCATGGAGCGCACGACATCGTCGACGGCCCGGCGCATCGGCGCCTCGACCTCTTTGATCAGCCGATCCGCGTCGAGTCGGTCGAAGAGTTCCTGCGGCTGCAGCAGATTCGTGCTGATCATGTCGTAGGCGATGCCCGCCATCTTCTCGGCCTGGCGCGGCAGCATCCCCTGCCAGCCCAATGGAATTCGGCCCAGCCGCACCCCGACGAATTCCAGCGGACGAAACATCATCTCGATGGCGATCAGCTTGGTGAACCACCCGATCCCACCGGCGATGAACGGCATCGACAGATAGATCCACCACCACTGCCGCATATCCGCCACGATCGACGACCACGACTGCACGCCATACCCCACTCTGCATCGAAGATTCGAAGTTTACAGTGTTGTATCACGATGGCAGCGGCGAACTGCATCCCATGACCTCGTATATCCGCTGAGGCAAACGGGGATACGAACATTTCGAAACTCACGTTCGCCGCAGCGAAGCAGAACGCCAGCGCGCCAATGACATTCAGCCCGGAGACGGCTCGGACTCGAAGGCAGTCCGACCGACGATCAGCGCGGCAGCAGCGTCATCCAGAAGTCGGCTCGATGGTCGGCGGCATAGGTGTCGATGAGGCGGTTTCCACTGGGACGGAAGGACATGACGAGCGGTGCGGCCGGGTCGTAGGCCGGAATCGGTTCGAGGCCAGCCGGATTCGGGCTGGTGTCGATGGCGAATCGAGTCCAGTATCTGCGCATTTCGCTGGCGAGGCGCTGTTGGTCGGGGGTGAGCACGGCACCGTAGACCCAGCTGAGGTCACGCAGGCTCCACAGCGATATCAGTTCGCTGGCATGGAAGGCGCCGAGCGGGAAGATATTCGGCGGGGCGAGCGGCGCCGGATCATCGAAAGAGTAAACGTAGGTGGGGTTATGGGTGCTCAGCGCGGCGTACTCGACGGTCAGCGCGGTCAGGGTGCGGTCGGTCCAGGCGCGCGAGAGTGCGAGCGCGGGCTGGGGGTAGGCGGCTGCCGGGTAGAGCTGCTCGACGCGGTCGAGTTGCTCCGGCGTCAGGTCGGGCATGGCGGCGGCCAGTGCGTCGCGGTATCCGGCTGCCGTCAGCGGCTTACCAAGGGGCACACCGTATTTCAGGTACACCCAGAGCGCCATCTCGTCATTGTTCGCACCGACGAGGGTGGGCACTGCGGCCAGGGATCCGTTGCGCAGTGCCGCCTGCGGGCCGGTCGGCAGAAACGATCCACCGTAGACGGTCGCGGCAATGGGATTGCTCGCCAAGGTGTCGACCGGCAGTGCGCGCAGGCAAGCGGCGGTCTCGGGTCCGGTGCAGCCGAGACGTGCGGCATAGGCGTCGCCGTCGGCCGCCGCCGTCGCGACCGGCACGCCGGCCGAGCACGGGCCGCTCTCCCGGATCGCGGCACGGAACAGTCCACGCGAACTCGGCGCGGCCAACTGCGCACAGACCGACGCGGCGCCCGCGGACTCGCCCGCAAGGGTCACCTGATCCGGGTCACCGCCGAAGGCCGCGATATTGCGCCGCACCCACTGCAACGCGGCCTGTTGATCCAGATAGCCGTAGTTCCCGGCCCCGGAGCCGTCGTCGAGTGCGGTGGTGGCGAGGAAGCCGAGCGCGCCGAGGCGGTAGTTGATCGTGACCACAATGACGTCACCGTCACCGTGCGTGATCAGCGGAGCGGCACCGTAGATATCGCCAGAGCCGCTGGTGAAACTGCCGCCGTGGATCCAGACCAGCACCGGCAGCGGGCGCCCGTCGGCCGGCAGGCTGCGCGGTGTCGAAACATTGAGGTACAGGCAGTCTTCCGACTTCGTCGGATTCGCCCCCAACAGACCGAAGACGCTGTTGTCCTGCGGACAACTCGGCCCGGCCACCGCGGCATCGCGCACACCCGGCCACGATGCGGCCGGAGCTGGTGCCCGCCACCGCAGGTCCCCGACCGGCGGGGCCGCATAGGGAATACCCGCGAACAACCGATGATCAGCGGCCAGCACACCGCGCAGCTGACCGGTTTCGATGGTGACGAGGTCGGCGGCGATCGGCGCGGCCGGAGCCGGTGCCGCACCGCTGAGCACGAAGACCGACGCCAGGGCCGCGAACCAGCCGCGAACCACCGGTCGATCGGGCCGGGCACGCCTACCGAACCACCCGTCCGCTGTCACCCACCGACGCCTGCGCACGGGCCAACGCTAGTCACCCGCACTGTCCGAGCGGGCGGTAATCCCCGAAAACAAGGCTTCCGACCGCCCGGACAAAAGTGACCCTTGCCACAGTCGGTACGTGGGCGTACCGTGCTGATGGTACGCAGATGTACCACGCTGGGAGGTGCCGCATGACCACGGTGAAATTGCCCGACGGACCGACTACTCCGGCTCTGTTTCAGGCCGTGGAGGTGATAGCGGGCCGGACCCGCGCCTGGCGCAGACTGCACGACCGCTATGGCTCGGCATTCACCGTCTACCTACCCAGGTTCGGCCGGATGGTGGTGCTATCCGATCCGGCCGAGGTGAAGGCGCTGTTCACCGCGAGCTCCGATATCGCCGACAATGTCGATGTCAATCTCGGCCAGTTCCTCGGTCCCGGCTCGCTGTTCTCACTGCAGGGCGCCGAACATCGCAAGCAGCGCAAACTGCTCACCCCGCCGTTCCACGGCCGCCGTCTCGCCGTATACGAGGCGCTGATCGAGGAGGAGACGGTCCGCGAACTGGCGACCTGGCCGCAGGGCCAGGAGTTCGCCACGATGGATTCGATGATGCGGATCACCCTGAATGTGATCCTGCGTGCCGTATTCGGCGCCGAGGGCAGGGAATTCGACGAGTTGCGCGAATTGCTGCCCAAACTGGTGCTGGTCGGCTCGGCACTGGCCGCGCTGCCGGTGCCGCGAAAGTTCCTGGGGCGCTTCGGACCTTGGGCCCGCTTCACCGCGCACCGCCGCCACTACGACGAAATCGTCGGCCGCCTCATCGACCGCGCCGCCGCCGACGAACACCTCGCCGACCGCGACGACGTACTCGCAATGATGCTGCAGGCCCGCTACGACGACGGCACCGCGATGACCCACAGCGAAATCGCCGACGAACTGCTGACCCTGCTCACCGCGGGGCACGAGACCACTGCGACCACACTCTCCTGGACTATCGAGCGGTTGCGCCGCCATCCGGAAGTGCTGGCCCGCTTGGTCGCCGAGGTGGACGAGGGTGGTTCGGCACTGCGCGAGGCCACCCTGCTCGAGGTGCAGCGAGTCCGGCCGGTGATCGATGCGACGGCCCGCAAGATCCGTGCGGAGTCCATGCAGCTGGGGCGGTGGACGCTGCCCAAGGGGCAGAATGTGTTGGTCTCCATCCGACTCGTGCACGATAACGAGGAGCTGTTCCCCAACGCCCGCACCTTCGACCCGGACCGCTTCGTCGGGGTCCGGCCCGGCACCTTCAGCTGGATCCCGTTCGGCGGCGGCGCGCGGCGTTGCATCGGCGCGGCATTCGCCACCATGGAGATGAATGTCGTATTGCGCACGCTGCTCAGGGATTTCACGCTCGCACCGACCGATGCGCCGGACGAGCGGACGCACTTCCGCGGTGTCGCGCTGGTGCCTGCCAAGAAGGGCCGCGCCGTGGTGTACCGCCGCGCGTCCGTGCCGACCGCCATCGCGGCGCGCACCGAGCAGGTGACGGCGTGACCGAACAATTCGCCGATGTGGGCCGCGGGGTCACCCTCGCCTACGAGCGCCTCGGCAGCGGCGGCACGCCACTGCTGCTCATCGCGGGGCTCGGTCAGCAACTGCACGATTGGCCCGACGGATTGTGCGATCTGCTCGTCGCACGCGGCTATGACGTCATCCGCTTCGACAATCGCGATGTCGGCAAGTCGACGCACTTCGGCTTCTCGCCGCCGGGTCCGCTCGATTTCCTGCGAAAGCGCTGGCACACGGAGCAATACGATCTCAACGATATGGCCGCCGACACGGTAGGTCTGATCGATGCGCTCGAGCTGGGCTCGGTCCATCTGGTCGGCATGTCACTCGGCGGGATGATCGCGCAGACCGTCGCCGCCCGCTATCCGGACCGCGTCGCCTCGCTGACCTCGATCATGTCGACCACGGGTGCGGCAAGGGTGGGACGACCGGCCCTGTCGACCTGGCGGCTGATGTTCGGCCGACCGGCACGCAACCGCACCGAGCACATCGATCGCTCGGTGCGCATGTATCGGCACATCCGCTCGCACAGCTATCCGTTCGACGAATCCGCGGTGCGGACCGCCGCGGCGACGACCTGGGATCGCGATCCGCATCCAGCGCCAGGGGTGGGCCGTCAACTGGCGGGCATCCTCAAATCCGGTGACCGGACAACCCAACTCGGCACTGTCGTCGCCCCGACCCTGATCCTGCACGGTGACCGCGACCTGATGGTGAACCCGACCGGCGGCACGGTCACCGCGCGCGCCATTACCGGCGCGCGCCTGCACACCCTGCCGGGCATGGGCCACGATCTGCCTGTCGGCGTCCGGCCGACGCTCACCGACCTCATCGACACCCATATCCGCACCGCCAGGAGCACCGATGCCCCGCACCGCTAGGCCGCTGTCCGGCCGTCCCGCCATGATCACCGGCGCCGCCTCCGGCATCGGCCGCAGTCTCGCCCAATTGCTTTCCCGCCGTGGGTCACCGGTGGCGATCGCCGATATCGATGAGACCGGATTGAAGCAGACGGCCTCGTCGCTGCGTGGTCCGGTGTTGACTCGGGTCCTCGATGTGCGCGATGCCGCCGATCAATTGGCCTTCGCCGCAGAGGTGCGCGAATGGCTGACCGAGCCGCTGGCGGCGGTATTCAATAATGCCGGTGTCGCGGTGTCGTCGTCGGTGCTCGACGCGGTACCCGAAGACGATGAATGGCTGCGGCAGATCAACTTCGACGGTGTCGTCAATGGCACCCGCGCATTTCTGCCCATTCTGGTCGAACAGGATCAGGGCGTCATCGTGAATACCTCGAGCGTATTCGGATTGGTCGGCATGCCATACCAAAGTGCCTATTGTTCCGCGAAATTCGCGGTGCGCGGCTTCACCGATGCATTGCGTCAAGAGCTTCGGGGCACCGGGGTATCCGCAGTGAATGTGCATCCGGGCGGAATCACCACCAATATCGCGCGCAACGCCAGGGTCCGCAAGGATCCCGAGGGCCGCGGTCGCTCGCACGAACAGATGGCGGCCGAATTCGAGGCGCTCACCCTGACGTCGCCGGATAAGGCGGCCGAAATCATCTGTCGCGGAGTGGAACGCGGGAAGTCCCGCATCCTGGTCGGACCGGACGCCTACATATTCGACGCACTTGCACGCGTCACCCCGACCCACTACTACGACATATTCACGGTGCTGGAGCGGCGGCTGCGCGCCCGGGCCGAGGTGGGAGCGACGGCATGAGGGATTCAATGAGGGGTCCTGGCCCGACGGAGGGTCGGCCCGAGCATTTCGATGTGCTGATCGTCGGCGCCGGCCTGTCGGGCATCGGTGCGGCACACCATCTGCAGACCGCGTTTCCGGGGCGCAGCTACGCAATTCTGGAGGCGCGCACGACAATCGGGGGCACCTGGGATCTGTTCCGCTATCCCGGGGTGCGATCGGATTCCGATATGCACACTCTCGGTTACCGTTTCCGCCCGTGGACGCAGGCCGCGGCCATCGCCGACGGACAGTCGATCCTGGACTACATTCGCGATACCGCGGCCGATGCCGGAATCGATCGGCGAATCCGATTCGGGCACAAGGTCATCGGTGCCTCCTGGTCGACGGCCGAGGCGCGCTGGACGGTGACCGTCGAATGCGACGGCACCACCTCGACGCTGACCTGCGGCTTCCTCTACGCCTGCAGCGGCTACTACCGCTATGACCAGGGCTACACCCCCGACTTCCCCGGAATCGAGGATTTCCGAGGGCAACTGGTGCACCCGCAGCAATGGCCCACCGATCTGGACTACGAGGGCAAGCGCGTCGTCGTGATAGGCAGTGGGGCCACGGCGGTGACGCTCGTGCCCGCCATGGCCGAGAAGGCGGCGCAGGTGACCATGCTGCAACGCTCGCCCAGCTACATCATGTCCATACCCACCGAGGACGCGGTGGCCATCCGGCTGCGCGAACGGCTCGGACCACGCCGGGCCTATACGATCACCCGCTGGAAGAATGTGCTCATCAGCACCCTCATCTACCAGCTGAGCCAGCGACGTCCCCGGATGATCCGCAATCTCATCCGCAAGCAGAATGCCGCGCAACTGCCCACCGGCTACGAGGTGGACGTCCACTTCAAGCCGACCTACAACCCATGGGATCAACGGCTGTGCCTGGTACCGGACGGGAATCTGTTCGGCGCGATCCGGGCCGGTCGCGCCGCAGTGGTGACCGACCGCATCGACCGGTTCACCGCCGAGGGCCTGCGCTTGAGCTCCGGCGCCGACCTGCCGGCCGATATCGTGGTGACGGCGACCGGTCTGCAATTGCTGGCCTTCGGCGGAATCGAGTTCACCGTCGACGGCCGGGCGATCGCACTGCCCGAGACCATGGCCTATAAGGGCATGATGCTCAGCGGTGTCCCCAATTTCGCGTTCACCATCGGCTATACCAATGCGTCCTGGACGTTGAAGGCCGATCTGGTCGGCGAATTCGTCTGCCGACTGCTGCGGCATATGGATGCCAACGGCTACGACCAGTGCGTGCCATGGCCCGATCCGGATATCGAGACGGCACCGCTGTTGGACTTCCAGTCCGGATATGTCCAGCGCTCCATCGACCGGTTCCCGCGGGCGGGTTCGCGGCGACCCTGGCGGTTGGGCATGAACTACGCCCACGATGTGCTCGCACTGCGCCATGGGCGAATCGAGGACGGCACCATCCGATTCGCGAACCGAACCGCGCTCGGTGAGCCGGTTCCGGTGCGCGTGAGGTCATGATCGCCGCGGCGGCGGGGCGCACTAACCTGATCGTCGTGACCCGTGCCGAGCCCGCCGCCAGCATCGCCGCCGAGGCCACGCCGGAATCCGCCTTCCGGCGTCGGCTTCTCGACGCGATGGCCGACGCCGTGCGCGACCGCGGCTACCGCGAGACGACCGTGGCCGATGTGGTCCGCAACGCGCGCACCTCCCGCCGCACCTTCTACGAACACTTCGATAGCAAACAAGACTGTTTCATCGCGCTGCTGGCCGAGCGCAATAGCGAGACCATCCAGCAGATCTACGATGCGGTCGATGCCAGCGCGCCATGGCGTACCCAGGTCCGGCAGGCCATCGAGGCCTGGATCGGCGCCTCGCAACAGGATCCGACGATCACCCTGGCCTGGATCCGCGACATCCCCGCCCTCGGCGAGGCCGCCCGTCAGGTGCAGCACGACGCGGGCGAGGCCTTTATCAATCTCATCCAAAGCCTCACCGCCACACCAGGATTCGAGGCCCCTGGACTGCACCCGCCGACCCGTCAGATGGCCACCATCCTCTATGGCGGCTACCGCGAACTCATCGCATCCACCGTGGAGGAGGGCCGGGATATCAGCGAGATCATCGACGTCGCCGTCGATACCGCTATCGCCATCGTCGGCCCCCGCTACGAGCCGCGGCGCTAGTCCTTCACGGCGGTGAACTGGGCCAGCGCGCCATTGCACACCAGTTCCACTTCCCGCAGCCCTGCCGCGGCGATCCAGCTCGACAGATCGGCGGCGGTGCCGGACGGACCGAATACCCCGATCGCCCGCATCACTTGCATATGCAGGTCGAAGCGCCGCCGGACACCGCGCACCACACAACTGCCGACCAGCCGTCCGCCCGGCGCGAGCACCCGTGCGAGCGCGGCGACCGCGGCGGCCGGATCCGGCATACAGTGCAGGCCAGCGAAGGTCACCACCAGGTCGAATTCGCCGGTGGGGAAGGGCAGGTCGACCACATCCGCACGCACGTAGTCGATACCGGACACCCCGGCACGGTCGGCCGCGCGGCGCGCCGCCGCCAGCTGGTCGTCGGAAATGTCGGTCGCCACGTAGCGGATCTGGTGCCCGGGTCGCAGACGGCGCAGTGTCACCCCGCCGCCGACCGGCAGATCCAGTAGCGCGGAGCCCTCCGGCAGCTCGTTGACAATGTCCATCGCCGCGTACATCCGGCGGGTGTCGCAGCCCCAGAGCATCTGTCCGGCAGGCCGGGCCACCTGCGGATGATCCAGGACGAAGTCGTACACCGGGGCACCGAGGCTCCCCCATGTTCGGCTCTGCCACACTTCACGGACATCGGGCACGGTTGTCTCCTCTTCGCGCGGTGGGAGTCCAGGCTAGGCCGGTGCTCATCGACGCGCCAAGAGCTACTGGACACGATCGCCGCCGATCTCGCCGCTCATAGCGCCATAGGTGTCGTGGCCCAATGGCGCGCATCGCCGTGAAGATCCGGCGTGGTCCGGGCAGCGACAGCTCACCTACCGCCGCCGCACCGGTGACACATCAGTGCGGGGTATACCCGGTGGACCGATTCACCAATTTCAGCGACAAACGACATAATTGCAATGCAACTATTATTTGTTAACAACTTGGCGGAATTTATACGGATTTGCACGTCGCAACATTGCGATTTCATCGACTTATATACGCGATGTAAAATCGTCGAGGTCAGGGCTTTTGGTCATGAGATGCAGGGTCGAAGGTCCCTGCGCGGCACAGCGTTTACATTCGGCCAGCTGGTGCATCGCAACGCTCTCGAGGGGGAACCAAGATCACCGACCACCCCCTTCCGAATTCGCCGATAATTTCGCGGTGCGGACCGCTGAAACGGGGGTATACATCCGCGAACTATCCGGCTTAGACTGGCCGTGGTCGGGATAGAGGAAAGTTCAATGACCGTTTCGCCGACACAGCTCCGTCCCGGCCAGGGATCGAGCGGAGATACCGAGCCGGACGCGTCAGTAATAGAGCAGGTGCCGCTGTCTGCCGGGCAGCGGGGGTTATGGCTGGCGCAGAAATTGAGTCCGGATGTGCCGATATCAG
>NZ_JBEXLC010000005.1:0-132809 GCF_040609795.1 Nocardia sp. NPDC004604 | reverse complement strand
CAGTCGGAGACGCCGCGCCAGCGAGCCTCTTACCGTCGTGCGTCGGCCAGCGTGTTCACCAAGAGCGGCGATTGGCTTCCATGGTCGGGTACCGGTGAGCGGGTCGCCGCACCGTTGACATCGAATATCGGCAGGTACGAGGACTTCGGCGATCCGGTGGCGTCGGACTACTACGGTGTCGAGTCCGCGGTGGCAGCCTATTACGCGATCGGTGTTGCGGACCCGAACGTGGTGCGGCCGCGGGTGTTCCGGAGCGTTCGCGTCACGGCGGGCATGCGGGGTTCGCGAGTGTGGGAGCAGATGTCGCAGGCTCTGCGGGCGGTGGTGGCGGCTTTGCCGGTGGAGGCGAGGGCCGAGGCGGTGACGTTGGCCGCACAGATACTCGACAGGTTCCTGACTATCCGTCCCGGTGCCCCGGCGGACGCGTTGTTCACCGTCGCGGTCGCGGTCGACGAGGACGGTGGTCAGCAGCTGCGGATGTGGTTGGCGCACCGGCCCGGCGAGGTTCCGGTGGACCTGGATATGAACGGTGTCGGGGTGTCTCCGTACAGCCCGCGTGCCGGTGTCGAATCGCTGGGCGACAACCGGGTCGGCTATGTGATGGCCGATATCGACACCATTCTCGCCACCGAGACGACGGGGTACCTGCGTGACGAGGTGTCGGTGCTGTTGCGCCGCACCACGATCGGCGAGACGTTGTTGCGCCGGTTGGCCGCCCACGGGTTCGCGGTTCGTGACAGTGCGCAGGAGGATCCGATCGGTCTCGCCATCGACGGCGGGCTGCGGTTCTTCAGCGCTCAGCGCATGTGGGTGGCGGTCGTGCGCGAGTTGCGTGACGAGAACGGGGAATTCGTCGAGCGCCACCCGGCGGCACGTGCCCGAGATCTCGGCTACGCGACGGCGTTGGCGTTGGCCGACCTGGACATCGAGCGCGACTTGTGGTCGCTCGCGGATGATCGGAAAGAGGACTTCGTCCGGCGCGGCGTCGAGATGCTGCTCGCCGCGCGGAGCACCTGGCTGCCGCTCGCCCGGCAGTTGCACGATCTCGACGATCTGGTGACCGTCGATCCGCAAGTGTTGGTGGACCAGGGTCCGGCCCGCGAGGGTCTGCGGGCTGCCTACCATGACGCCCTGGTGCGTCGCTGGGACGAATTCCGCGGCGAAAGCTCGCTTCTCGACGCCGCAGCTGCCTGGTATCGGCCGTCCGCGGCGGTGGTCGACGCGGTCCTGACCGGGAGCCGCCGGCTGCAGGCCTGCCTCAACGCGCTGACGCGGCTCGAGGGCAATATCGCCGGCGGACTGTCACGTGAGGTTGCCGAGGCACAGCAGCGCGAAAAGCTCCGCCTCGGGCGAGAAGCCGATCGGCGTCGCAAGGACATCGCCGACCTGGTCGCCCCCGATGTGCTCGGACAGCTGACGGAAGCGGAGCAGCTGGCGCGGGGCGAAACGATGCTGGGTCCGCTCCTGGATGCACGGCTTATCGACAGGCTCGGCGAGCCTGTGGTGGTCGTCGCCGTGGATTCCCGTCGCACCGGTGGGCTGCGCGAGTTGCTCGGGGAACTTGGGAGCAGCCAGACCTTGGCAGGCATGTTCGTCGAGGTCTACGAGTTCGACCCGGAATTTCCCACCATCCTGCGGCGGCGCGACGTCGGTGACCAGCGCGCCACCTCCGGTGGCGATGACGTCGACACGGCCGCGCCGGCCATCACGGGCGCTGTCGATCAGGTGGAGGAGTTCCGGGCCATGCTGATCGCTCTGCGCAGTGGGCTATGGCGGCGCATCGAGGTGTGCGTGGACGCATACCGCGCCCGCTACCCGGACGATACTGTGGACCTGCGTCTGCTGCTCACCGATCCGGACCATTGGGGGTGGCTGGACCGAATGTCCGGCGTCGGCTCGGTGGAACATGACAACCTTCATGAGGCGTATACGGCGTTTCACCTGGTGCAACTCGGCATCGAGGTGGTCGACCTGTTCGCCGGCGACGGAGACGGGCAGTCGCACCAGGCGCGGGCGGACATCGTGGCAGAGATCTCCGGGCCCATCCGGGCTTGGCGGCGGCTGTGGGATCGCTGGCTCGGTGCGGGTGGCCTGCACAACACGGCCCAGCTCCCGGTGGCAGAGTTCGAGATCCTGACCGATGCGCTCGCCGACGCGTGGCACACCGCCGAAGACGCGCTGGACGCCGCCCGGACACACGCTGAGACGATGGTGTCCGATCGGGTGATTCTCGAGGCACGTGGGCCGGCGTTCAGTTTGCTGGGTGAGACGCCGATCGGTGCGGACCTGTGGGATTTCCTCACCACGAACCAGTTCTCCATCCGCTATCGGGCCGGCGCGCAGTCGATTGCCACGAGCGGCGACGGCGGGATGGATTTCTTCGATGTTGCCGAGGTGCTGGTGGTCCACGCGATCGACGACGACAGCGCCGACGAACCGCGGCGACTCGACGTCGTAGAGCAGGCATTCGGTCTCGGTGCCGCTGCGTCGTTGGCGCAGGTCATGTTCGGTCTCGAAGGCGACGTCTGGTGGCTGAGCCGCGCCGAATTCGTTGCCGCAGGTACCGAGCGGCTGCTGGCCGCCCGTGAATCGTGGGCGTTGCTGGCCGAGCAGCTCACCGCAGCCACGGCCGAATCCTCAGGCGATTCCGAGGGACTCGCGGGGCACAGGCTCGATCCGGATGCGGTTGGTTTGGACGAGCCGCTGCGCGAGGCACTGCGAGAGGTGTACCGCGAGAAGCTCGAGGAGCTGTGGGACGCGCGTCGGAGCAGGGGCGAGCCCGCCGGCCATGACCCCGCAGCCGAGCCTTGGCGGTATGTTCCGTCTCCCGACCGGATCGATGAGGTGCTGCGGGCGCATCGGGGCCTGCAGGCGGCCGCGAACGAACTCCACGTGCTCGAGATGGCGCTGTTCGCCATGACCAGGGCTGGGGCGGAATCGGGGTTCGTCGTCGAAGCGCTGCACAACGGGATCGCCCTGTTGCACGATGAGCTCGGTCGACTCGAGGACGTATTCGTGGACTTGGTCGCCGAGGATGTGCTGAATCAGCAGGCCGCAGGCGCACTCGGCGCGGACCGACTGGATGACCGTATCCAGGTCGTGTCGGACCGAAACGGCGACAGGATCGTCATCGCTGGCACCCCGCTCGAGTTCGAGCAGATCCGACAGGCTCTGATGGATTCGGCCACGGACGCTCCCACGGCGGACCTGCCGCTATGGGTGTACGCGATCGACTCGGCGGTCTTCCCGCCGACGTTGCGGTTCGGCGATCTCGACGAGGGAGCCTGGCCAGATGGCGACTACCTGATGCCGCGTCCGATCGGGCCGGTGACCGCCGAGCGCGCGGCCGCCATGGAGCGCGCAGGCGAGTACATCCGCTCGTTGCAGCCCGTATACAGCGACGCCGTCTATGCCGTCGCGGAACTGACGGCCCTGGGCCAAGAGCTGATTCAGGCCCTGGAAGCCATCGACAACCCCACGGAGCGCGCCGACGCCGAGCGCAAGATCGTCGCCGCCATCGGCGTATATCTGGAGGAGCGGGCGGATACGTCCGTGTTCGAGTTCGATACGTCGAAAACCGGTGTCCGCGCCTCTCTCGACGCGGCCGGCGCGATGATTCTGCTGCGCGCCAAGTTCGGTCGCGGCCCGAACCTGGCGTCCGACGCGGGCGGGGTCGACGAGTGGCAGCTCGGTTTCGGCACGACCAGCGACATCAACGCGATTTCCGAGACGATTGTCGAGACCGTCGACGGCCGCCGGATCGCGAGGGTGCTCATCAACGAACGCAAGGCCCGCCACTGGCAGGACCTGACCGACGAAGTCGGCGGCCTACAGGAAGAGAGCCATTTCACCGCCGGGCTGGCCAGTGCACTCTTCTACGCGGTGTCGCACGAATTTGCGCACCCGCGCGCAGCGCTGATCGACCAATCGACCCTGGGTGAGCGCCTTACCGACGGTTATCAGCTCGCGTGCGGCCGCGGGTTCGTCGGCACCGAGCCCGACTGGCTGGCGATGTCCGGGGTCGGTCTGGACGAGAACGGCAACCCGCTGCTCGAGGAGCCGTTCTGTGAAGCCTTCACCCATGTCCTCGCGCATGGTCTGCGCCTGTTCAGCGCCCAGCACGTCCTGTTCCAGCAATGGATCGGCGGCGACCCGTTGACCGCCGCGGACTTCCCGGGCCGGCATTACGGCGAGGTCGTGCCGCACCCGGCATTGCCCGATGTCACGGTCCCTTTCGCCGCCCATATCGCCGCGCTCCGCGAGGCGCTCGGGATGCCGACGGCCGACGCCCAGGAGCGCGGGTCGCGACCCGCCGACGGGGAGGTGTCGGACTACCTGCGTGCGCAGCGTGCAGGTCTTGTTCGTTGGGCGGCGGGCTTTCTGCCACAGGACGTGGCGGAGGCGGTGGCGGACGAGGTTATCCACCGTGGGCAGGGCGTTAACGAGCCGCAGGAGTTGCGGCGTATTCGCGGGGAGGCATTGGCGGAGTATCAGCTGAGCGAGCAGGTGCGTGCAGGTGCGTCCGCCGCGTACCAGCGGATGCCCGACGAGCCCTTCCAGAAGGCGGGTGCGCTCCTGGCAGGGGCAGCCCCCAAGGTGCTCCACGACGTCTTGTTCTCCCTGAACCCAGAGATGTTGGCGCACTTGGTCGACTGTGGTCGTCTGCGCGCGGCTCGCAACGAACTTCCCAAGCGGTCGGTGGCGCGGGAGTTGATCCGAATCCTGGACGAGGGGGTTCCGGAGTTGCGGCGTCCGCGTGTGAACGCCGGGATAACGCAACTTGACATGGCTGCGGCCCTGGGGCCGTGGTGGACCCAGAGACGGGTGTCGGCGGCCGAGCGTGGTGAGCTGTCGATGTGGCCCGAGGAAGTCGACCTATGGCATGAGATTTGCCAGGCGGAGGTCGCTGATGCCCGGGCATTGGCGGGCACGCGGCCACAGCGCACGACCGGGGCCGCACAGCTGGCCCGACAGGAGGAACTGGACACCGCGCGAAAGGCCTTGGGCAGGGACCTCAGGACGTTGCGGGAGACTTTGCCGCAGTCGGTGTCTCGGTACCGCTTGGAGCGGCTCGTGGGGACTGGGCACAATACTGTGCTTGTCATCGAGGCCGGGAGAATGCCAGCCCCGGGCGGGGTGTTTGCGCAGTTGGTGGTTCTCGGAGGCACTCGATCGCGAGTGGTGAAGCTGCATGCGCGGACGGTCGGATCGCACCTGATGACGCGTCGGGTCGAGGCAAGGCTGTCGCGGGCCGACACGGCGAAGCTTGCCGGCGTGACTGATGTGCGGCTGCAGGAGGTGGAGGCGGGCGCTTTCGCTGATGACGAGGAGATCACCGCGATCCTGCGGGCGGTCGGTGCTCGCCCGGAGGATGCCGCTGAGGTGGTGCTGCTGGCCCATGCTCTGGACGGTGTCGAGGAGCAGTCGGCCGGTGTCGTGGAGCGGTCGTCCGGCGACCAGCTTGTGGCCGTGCGTTCGCGGATCAAGGAACTTCTCGCCGAGCATCCCGACGTGAGCTCCTTGCGCGCCAGTCGTCTTGAAGCAGTGGCGGCGCTGTTGGCCGGGGCGGATGTGCGAAAGCTCCGGGGGCAAGCCGCCACAGCGCTCGCTCTGATTCTGGACAATCCCGACCAGCCGATGAGCACGGCGGAAATCGCTGCCGAGATGGGGATCTCGTCGAGTGCGGTCAGGGTGATCTTCTGGAAGGCGGCGCGAACTCTCGCCACACCGCGTGCGCCGACCTCGGTCGACAAGATCATGGCTCGGCACGAGGCCGGCAACCTCGACTCGAGCCGGTTGACCGAGGGGCAGCGCCCGGTCGTCGAGGCGGTGCGGACCGGTGAGGACGACCCGAGGGCGATCGCGGCACGTCTCGGAATGGACGTCACAGCGGTGCATATCATATTGGCGAGAGCCGAGCGTGCCCTCGCCTCGCCGCCTCGCACGCCGCCTCAGTCCAACATCGACCGGATCTTGGCAGCGGGAACGGACAACGTGCGTCGGCTGCCGCCGCGCCAACTGGAGGTCTACCAGCTGGTTCGGCAAAGTTTGAGTAGGCAGCAGATCGCTGATCGGCTGAACTTGTCGCACCGCACGACGGGAATGTACCTGTCCCGCATCGCCTCGACCCTGACCGCGGCTTCCGAAGGCAGCGCCGCCGTACCTGCCACGGCCGCCGCGATTGCCAGTACGGCCGAAAACCACGTTGTCACCGCCGAAACCACGGACGCGCCCGACAGCCGCAGCGACCCCGACGGATCTCCCCGCGACCTGTTGAGCCGGGATCAGACGAAACCTGACGCCGGAGGGCGGGCGATCCCGAACGCACGCCGCAAGGACCGTGGCGTGCAGGCGCGGCTGCCGAAGTCGAATCGCACGTCAGGCCGGGAGCTACCCGACAAGACCGCCGCTCTGCGGGCAGGTCCCCGCCTTTACCCGTCGCCCGATGCGGCGAAGGTGGAGCAGTTCCTGGCCAAGGTCCAGCGCTTCCTCGCCGAACTCGGTCCAGACGTCGATCCAGCCACGTCGCAGACGCTGGTGGACGCCCTGTTCGAGCCGTGGCCCCCCGACGAGGTCACGGGCATGCTCGACGCGCGCGTGTCCCGGCTCAAGTACGACGAGGTGGAGCGCGCCGCCGACTACGTCGCCGATCTCGACGGCGTGATGGCGTTCTTCGTCTCCGGCGACATCGCCAACCTGAGTGGGCTGAACCTGGTCGCCGGCAAGGAGGGCGCGAACCGCCATTTCCGGGCTCTGGCCGACATCTTCCGCCGCGTGTTCGCCCAGGCCGGGGGCACGGTGGTGCCGATGCGCATCGGCGGCGACGAGATCGGCGCGATCGTGGTCGGCCTCGACGAGGAGGCCATGCAACGGGCCGTCGCCGAGCTCAACGCGCAGGTCCGGGCTTACGCTGAGAACACCCCGGTGACGGAGACCGATCCGACGCTTCTGTCGGAGATCGACCATCCGAAACACTCCGGCGAGGCGGCTTATCGCGGCGTCGGCCTGCATGTCGGATTCGCCGAGATCGTCAAGGGGATAGACCCCGCGCAGGTGTTCATCGAGGCGGATATCGGCGTAGACGAGAGCAAGAACAGGAGCAGACAGACCGATGTCACAGGAGGAACGGGACGCCCGGCTGGGCCTGACCGGGCTGAATTCCGAGGAGCGCGCCCAGCGGATCGGGGAGCTGCGGCAGGAGTACGCGCGGCAACGCGCGGAGGCGAAACAGAAGCTGGCGGCCAAGCGGTCGCGCAACGACCCTTCCTCCAGCCGAACGAAGTAAAGCGCGCCCGCCACGCCGAGCGAGTCGCCGCGACCGACTTCACCTCCCCGGAATCGATCGCCGCCCTGTGCGAGCCGGTCTGGACCGATACCGCCACCGGTGTCTTCAACGGCCGCGTCGGCGAGTTCAAGCTCGACCAGGGTGAGCGGGCGCAGCGGGCGATCATCGAGGACCCGAGACTGCGGGCGTTCTATGTCGAGGCGGAGATGATCGGCCTCGTCGTCCTGAACAACCTGGCGGGCAACCGCGCCGAGCACGCCAACCGCCATCTCGCCGCGCTCGCCGACATCTTCCGCTCGGAACTGGAAGCCATCGGCGCGGACGTCGATGCGATGCGCACCGGTGGCACTCAGCTCGGCGCGATCCTGGTCGGCACTCACAGCGCCCTCACCGACGCGGCTATCGCCGCGGCCCTGGCGCACGCCGACCGCCGTCGCCGAGCCTATTGCCGCGCGCACGGTCTCGACATTCTCGAGCATCCCAAGCACCCCGGCGACCCCGAGCACACCGGCGTCCGGCTGGACTTCGGCTGGGCCGAGATCCGGCGCGGCGACCTCGTCGGCCACGTCTTCAGCGCCGCCGCCGACGATGTGCTGTACCGCAGACTGACCAGCCCAGGTCTCGCCGTCACCGCACCCACCCGCGAACCCGACCCGAAGGCCCGTCCGAGAGGCCCCGCCGTCGAAGCCTCTGACGCGGACACCACCGGACCGAGCGTCCGCACGCAGGCGCGGCTGGTCAATGCCGCCGCTGTCACCCTGGCCCGCGCCGGATACGACGTCACCCGCAACCCGACGCAGGGCGAATCGGCCCGGCCGTTGCACCTGCGGATCGGGTCCTACCTCTTCGCGCACTACGCCCCAGGGACGACCGACGATGCGGCGGTCAGGCAGTGGCTCGTGCGCTGCGCATCGCAGACCGGCAGGGTCCTGATCGACCTCACCAGCAGCCCTCTGACCGTGAGCGAGATCGGCAACCTCCTGCACCGTCGCCCGCTGGTCACCGATCTGCGCGAAGTCCTGGTGCTCGACTCCGACGGCGGAATCCAACAGATCTACCCACGCTTCGACAGTTACGAGTCCGTCCCCCTCACGGCCCGCACAGCCGACCCCGGCGCCCCGGCCCGCGGAAACCGGACCGCAGGTGCCCTCGCCGCCACGGAGAGCGGTGGCCGGCGGGTCATCAAGGCCCGGATCCCGAAGTCGGCGGAAGCCGCGCCGTTGGATGTGTTCGCCGACCGCGATGGGAACGGAGGTTCGGCAAATGGTCCCATCGGACCGCGGGATTCCGGTGGACCGGACGGCGTCGAGGCCCTGGTTGCCGCCGAATGCCGGGGGGATCCCCCGGCACAGCGAATCGTCGCTGACGTTGATGCCGCCGCTGATCCCCTGACCGCGGCCGTAGTCCAGGAAGATGGTGCTGGCGTACATGAGGGTGCGGCGGAAGTGGTGGCCGAGTTAGGGGATGACAGTCGGTTCTACCGGGAGCTGCGCCCGGACGTCCCGCCGCCGAGCGCACTGGATAATCCCGAGTTGCCGACGGCCGACGAGGAAGCGGATGCAAGGCCAGAACCAGGTAACGGCGCCGGCGAGCATCACCCATTCGCCGCGGGCCCGATGGAGCAGTCGGCCAGGACCTGGTCTGCGGACAGCGGTGGGACGCAGGCTGTCCCGGCCGCCGGTCCGGCCAAGCGAGTCGTGGTGTCAGCGACGATCGAGCCCAAGCGGCGCGCGGTCACCATGCCGAGACGCGGCAACTGGCGTGAGCGGGTTCGCGTGATGTTCGCCGACCCGACGGCGCGGCTATGGGGTGTCGACTCGGCCGATGCACGGCGAATGATGCGGTCGGTGGCAGCTGTGGACCCGGCGGCGATCCTGCGCGCGATGGCGCGACTGTCGCCGAGAAAGCGCGAACTTCTCGTGCACTGGCTGACCGATCCGCGGGGTTCGACCAAACGGGCTGATCCACGGATTTCGGGGATCGGCCGCATATTCGGACTGACCCGGGGCAGGACCTACACCTCGTTGGGCCTGGCTTTCACGGGTCTGGCCCGCGCGCTCGCCGAGCCGGAACCCGCCGTCGACGAGCGGCTGCCGTCGGCGCTGGTGTGGGATCTGGCGTTCCGGTATCGCGACACGCTGGATGAGGCGCTGGCGCAGCTTCCGGAGTGGCTGGCCCCGATCGCACGTCACCATTGGCTGCAGCACATGGACCGCTATGAGATCGCCGCCGAACTCGGCGTGCCCGCGGCCACGGTGGTGGACCGCCTGGTGAAGGCTGCTGAACGGATTCTCTGGCTGGTGGCGTTGCGATCCGGAGAACGGTCGGTGCGAGCGCAGGACCTGGCCGTCGAGGCGGCCACGCCCTTCCCCGATCCGGCGCGTTACGCGGAGGTGCCGGAGTGGTTCAAGGCGATTCGCCGCCACCTCGGGCTGAGCGCCGACCAGCTCGACGATCTCACTGGCGCGCTGCCAGGTACGTGGGACATGTCGGAATGCGGCTATCCGGCATGGTCGCCCGACATGCTGCGCGCCCTCTTCCGTCGGGTGCCGCAGGCGCGGCCGTACTACGCCGCGTGCGCCCGTCGATTCCCGCAGTTGTTGATCGAAGACGTCGACCCGTTCCCGGCCGAGTCCACGTCGGAGCCCAACGAGCTCGAGCGTCTCGGCACGCCGCGCAGGGCTATCGCGGATTTGGTTGCGGTGCACGGGATTCCCGCGGTCCGTGGCGCGGAAGCGGTAGCGGTGCTGTCGATGCTCACGACCGCCGGATTCGAGGCGGACGAGGTGCGCCCGGAGTATGTCGGCGGTTTGATGCTGACGGTCGAACTGACTCCGCACGGCACGCAGACCGTCGCCGAGCTTCTCGAATGTGCGGGCGACGCCCTCGGCGCGGCCCCGTACGTGCTGGTCGTCGCCGACGAAGCGGGTCACGCGCAGTCGATTCGACTGGTGTTCAACGGTGATCGGCCCACTGGCCGCGATGGCATCTGGGTCGTCGGGTCCGACCGCTCCTCGGCGCGCGAGCCGTCGGAGGCCGTGGTGCGATTGATGTTGCACACCCAGCGAATCGCCGCCGGTGTGGCCGGATACACGATGGCCGGCGTCAGCCACGCCTACGACGTCGAGAACGCCGGTACCAAGCTGGGTCTGCAGACCTTGCAGAACTGGTGCATCGCGTGCGGGCGACCGGACCTCATCCGCGAACTCTCGCAGGTGCGCGGATGGCGAGAGATGTGTGACACGCACGACGCTCTCACCGCGCTCGACGGCCTCGAACCCGAGCTCGTTCGGCTCAAGACCGAATTGCACCGACTGCGGCTGGCCGCGGGTCTGTCCACCGCCGATCTCGAAGCGCTGATCGGTGTGAACGCGACCAGGGTCGAACGACAGCACACCAAGCCAGGTCGGGACCTCATCAGGTCATGGGTCCGGGCGTGCGACGGCACTCCGGCCGAGGCCGACCGGCTCGTCGCCTGGTCGGTCGCGCCGCAGGTCCGGGCGCTGCGCGACGAGCTGGGACAGCGAGACGATCTGACCGAAGAAGCGGTGGATATCGCAGTAGGGCTGCGGCAACGTCGGCTGATGGCGGGATTGTCGATCCAGGACCTGGCCGACGACCTCGTCGTCTCGGCAAGGTGGGTAAAAGACGCCGAAAACGCGCATCGCACACTGTCGTCGGAGGAGGCGCTCGCATGGCAGACCTGCTGCGACGAAGCCGGGGTGGCCGACGGTGGTGCTTCGGGAGCGGCGGCCAGTCGTCACAATCCGGAGCTGACCGCGCTGGCCGACGCACGATCCGAACTCTCGGCCGAGCTGACGGCTTGGTGCGAGCGACTGGGCGTTACGGCGAACGCGCTGGGCACGGCACTCGGCCTCAGCGCCGCCGTCGTCGGCCGCGTGCTGGCCGGGGCCGCGTTGCCGTCCGCTGAGCTGCTGCGCGCGCTGGCGACCCACGGCGCCGAGCCGGAGCAGATGCAACGCCTCGCCCGCCGGGCCGTCGGACTGAAGCTGCGGGAATGGCGCTTGCGGAGCCGCACGGCGGCAGTCGACGCCTCGGAACGAGCGGGCCTCCCGGAGCAGCGGATACACGAGATCGAAACGGCCGAAGGCACCGTGGCCGCGATCGACGAGGTTCGCGCACTTGCCGAACAGCTCACTCGGCGGCTGACGCTCGTGGAGTGGGTCGTCGCATTGGCTCGAGTGGTGAACGCGGATCCGGCCGGCCTCGCTCAGCCGGATGAAGTGGACGAGGAGACCGTCGTGGATCTGCCGGATCTGGCGGATTTCGATGCGAAAGATGACTCCACCGCCGCGTGGTTGCGTCAGCGCAGACCCAAGCTCGTCTTGTGGGCGACGGGCGTTCTGCTGGAAGACCCGCCTGCTGGCGACATCGTCGACATCGCGACGGCGGTCGCCGATGGGGTGATCGCCGGCGCGACAGCCATCGCAGGCCTCGACGAGACCATGCTGTACCGACTCGGCCGTATGGTCCTTGCCGCGTACACCGCGACAGCGAAGGCTCGAGCCGGCCTCGCCGAGGCCTACCGCAGGGTTCCCGGTGCGGAGTCGATCGCGGACCTCATCACCGGCTGTGGCATCGGCGCCCTGCACCACACTCTGCTCGCTCTGACGGTGGACGAGCGCGCGCACCTGATCGCGTTGAGCCGTTCCGACACGCTGTCCCCCAAACGGACTGTCACCCACAGATTCTTACCCCTGCTGGCCGAACAGGAACGCCGCGCGCAGGCGGCGGGGCTCGGCACTGACACATTCGAGCTGATGGCGAACGAGCTCGCCGCACACCTGGCCGCCGTGACGCCGGCCGACACCGCCGCTGACTTCGGCAACTTCCCCGACTTCGACTTCATCGCCAGACTCTCCATCGACGACATCGACACCCCGGCAGCCGAGAGCACAGATGTTGAGGACGTGTTGAGCGTCTGGCCTGCCGCCGAGGAATCGACCGACGTGCCTCCCGCCGGCGGTGATGGCGGGCCACGCGCCGTTCCGGCCCGCCGGAAGCGGCACTGTTTGGAGACCTCCGCGCAGATCACCGGCTCGACTGGTGACACCTCCGCCAAAGCATCCGCCGACGGTCGGATGGACAGCTCCGGTGGGGATGATCCTGATGGGACCAGGCCCGCCGGCCCCGGCTCGGATTTGCCGCCTGAAACAGACAGCGCCAGTGGTGCTCTGGCTGGCGCCGTGAATTGGGAGAGCGTCGGAGATCCCGAGCGGGCAGTGGTCGATGCGGCGGCGGCACGGCGGCGGGCATCGATCGCGAGCCTTGCGGCCGCGATCGATGCCGCGCTTGTCGACCCGGTAGCGGTCGTCGATCGGCTGCGCAGGGTAGTGGACGACTACCGTGACCAGGTCGATGCCGCGCGCCGCAGCGTCAAGGACGCGTCCCAGCCCGGTGCGGAGGGTGTGCTGAGCGACCTTGTCGAGGCGCTGGTTCGTGAATTCGCGCAGCCGACGCTCGTCGGTTTCATCGATGAGCCGGAATTGATCGACGTGGCCGACGCCGCTGTCGCGCGCGCGTCCGACGTGCTGAGTGGGCACTACCCAACAGGCACGCTACGCGTGCTGATAGCCGATGAGATCGCTACGGCCCGAGCGGATTTCCCGACCTGGCTCGACCCGATCGACACGGCCTATGTCCACTTCACCCAGGATTTGCCGGGTGTGACCGCCGGCGGCATCCTGCGACCGTCCATCGTCGACGGGGTCAATCGGTTCGATAGCCCCGACCGAGGCACCGAACATGTGCATTTCGCGAAGCCGAGCGACGCGGCCGACGGGTTGCTCGAGTATGCGGAAACGTTCGGTGAGAACTATGAACGACCCGCTGTGGGCGCGGCGATCGTATACGTGGCGGGTGACATCATCGAGTACGCCCCGATGCGGGCCGAGACGCGTGGCATAGGCCCGAACGGTGACTACCTTGCGGTCGATGCGGTGTTCTCGACTGTCGACGGACAGCCTGCGGTGCACCCGCTCAGCCTGGCGTACATCGTCGCGTGGCCGACCGAGGCGGCTGTGCAGGTGGCGCGTGACGAGCTCGGCGCGGCAGACGATGCGACCGTCGCGGATTTGTATCGCGGCATGCTGCTGCGGGCCGGGAGTGACCAGGACTGGCTTGATGACGACTGGCTCGATGAGCATCTGATCGTCCCCACGCTACCTGCGGCAACAGTCGACGATTTGGATCAAGACGAACGAAGCAGCTTCATCGCCGAGGGGGTGCGGGAGGCCCGCGCGCGCCGGATGCGTGGCGGCGATTCGACCAGCATGGTGCTCGCGCCCGCATCGTTGACGGGCTCGGAGCTGCTGGACGCCCCGCAGACATACGACATTACGGCTAGGCCCCGGGCGAGCGGGTATCGGGGCGTGGACAACCGCTACGCAGACCAGGTTCGTTTAGTCGTACGCGCAGGCCGGGATGCTGCGGACCCGGCATCCACGGGCCCGGCACTGCACGGAGATCCGCTGACGGAGCCCGGCCGGACCAGGGCGACCGGACCTTCGACGGCCGCACCGGACCCCGCGTCCAGGCCCACGCAGGCGAGGGCGCTCGACAAGTCCGGCGAGCATCACCCGTCCGCGGCAGGCCCGATGGAGCAGTCCTTCAGGCCAACCGATTCCCGTGTGGCAGTGGGTGTTTCGGCTCTCGTACGGCGCGCCTTCGGCGGACACGTGCTGCTCGCCAGCACCTCGCCGTCGGATAACACGCCAACCGACGGCGAAACCGGCGCGAGCGCAGGAGATTCGCCGCGCACACCCGACGCCGTTGCGGGCGGCTCGGGCGGCGGCTCGCAAAGCCGCTCGGGGCAGCGGTTCGACGAGCAGCAGCCGCCGTGGCAAAACTATGGTCTGTTGAAAGTTGCTCGGGACGCCTCCAGCGATGAGCTGAATGGCAGCGCTTCCCCGCCGTCGGGTGAGGTGCGGGTCTCGCTCGGCGACCGCGTCGGTGACGCTGGTCCGGCGTCGGTCTCGGACCGGGTGGTGGCCGAGGTCGAGGCGTTGCTGCGTGAGCGCGATTGGCCCGACGGCCGGGTAAAGGTCGCGGTGGAGTCGGTCCGGATCGCGGTGCGCGATGCGGTACGCCATGCTTATGGTCCGGTGACGACTCGCACGACTGTGGTCAACGAGGAACTGCGGGTGGAGATGAGCGATCGTTTGCATCGCCTCCGTCGCCAGTCGCCGCTTCCTGCGGGGTCCGCGGCGGCGGGCATCCGGTGGAGTTGCCGTGTGGACAGCAACGGTCGGACAGTGGCACTGGCGGTTTCGAAGGTGCCGCAGATGGCCGAGGCTCCGTCGGAGGCGGATCCTGGCGATCCGATCCGGTGGGGTCGCGCGCCCGCTGAGAATCCGTTGTCGTGGTATCGCAGGCCGCCTGATTCCGGACCCAGTGACGGCTCCGAGGGCGTGGCCCCGACGGCGATGTTCCCCAGCGACCAACCCGCGGCCAAACCTCTGGGCCGCCGTGCCACGCGCCCTCACTGGGCATCGGACCCGTTCAGTGAACCCGACCAGGACCGCCGCTTCAAGACCGACCCCGGATCACCTCAAGGGGGTACTACATCCGGCCCGGGATCACGTGGCGCAAATCCGTCCAGCAGCGACGACCGCTACGACGGGGGTGTCCCTCCCTCAGATCGACGCGCCGCCACCGCAATCCCGGCCGAAACGCCGTGGACGAAGGTCACTATGCGGATACAACCGTCCAGCAAGCAGGCGGTAGAGCTGAATCCTGTTGTCGCGCAACTGCGTAGTGACCACGCGGCAGGGCTGGTGCGGCGCCCGTCGACACCGGCGGAGTGGGGAGAGGATGCTCCGAATGTCATTCTCGAGGCGGCGTTCGCCCAGGCGGAGCGGGACGACATCACATCAGTCGCTCAGTTCAACGCCATCGTGCGGCAGATGCGACAATTTGAAGCTGCGCGACGAGGATTGGTTGCAAAGCTGCAGAGCTTACCGTCATCGTATCCGGCAGCCGAATACCTTGTGCGCACCGCAGCACTTGGGACATTCCAGCAATGCACGCGATCTCTGTCACCCTCGGCGCTGATCCAATTGGCGTCGGGTGGTTGGGCGATGAAAGGCACAGCGCTACCGGTCGATATCGTACGCATCGTCCACGCTCTTGCCATCGAGATGGGCGACCCCAACACGACGGTCTGGCGGGAGAATGTGCGTCGCACCACCGCCGCCGACATTCCGGCCGAGTACCTCCCTGCGCTTGCGGAGTTGCACCGTGATCTCGCTGACGTGATGTTGCTTGCGGTTGCCGGTCTTTCGGATGAGTTGATCGCCAACTTGCTGGGATACGAGCTCGACGGGGTAGCTCGGGTGCGGCGCAGAGCCGAGACAGCCCTTGGCACGTCCCGCGACATCATCGAGGAGACGGGGTTCGCTCCTTCCGCGACCTATGAGTCGGAGCAGCTCGAGGTCGGCGAGAATCCCGTGGCAGACCCGTTGGCCGAGGAGAAGGCGCAATTGTCCGCCGAGACAAGGGAAATCGGCGCGCAGATCCGGGTACTCGGCGAGGCGTTGGGCCTGACATCCAGCAGGGTGTGGGGCACGGCCATGGGGCTGAGCACGCCCATGATGTGGCTGATCATATCCGGCGAAAGATTGCCGTCGGACACGGTCCTCCGCAGCCTGATTCGCTTGGGTGCCGATGCGGTGGTGGTGTGGAGGATCGCGCGTCGTGTGTTCGGTTTGAAGTTGTGGGAACTGCGGCTGAATCGCAACTGGACGGCGGCCAAAGCCGCGGATATGGCAGGGCTCAGCGAGCAACTGGTCAGGAGGATGGAATCGACGGGTACTGAGACTCTGCCGGGGCTTCCAGATGGGCGGGGGTGGTCGGATGACGATGCCGAACAACTCCTCACTCAGATGATCGGTGTGAGCCGCGAGGGGCTTCGCGCGTTACTGCGTCTCGGGTATGAGCCTCCACGCCATATTCCAGGACGCCCGATCGCTGGGTGGGTGAAAGATATGCGTCTGTACGCGCGTCTGACACAGCAGGAATTGGTTACCGCTATCGGCGTGTCCGTGCGGGAAGTGCAAAACGTTGAGCAAGGCTCGGTGCCTCCCGATCTCGAATACCTCCGTGCCATGCGGGACGCGATCGGTATGACCAACGAGGTATTCCGGTCAGGTCTTGTTTATTACTTCGAGCAACCGGACCATGCCATCCAAGACCCGTCGTGCGAGCAGCTGTTCTGGCGTCTGGTCGACGCGCGTCGCGGGTCCTCGGTCGAGGCGGAGATCCTGCGCGAAATCATCGGCCAACACGAGTGGATCGCCGAGGTCGCTGCCGGGTTGGTCGCACCCGGTCTCCTTCGACGCCGCAAAATTGCAAAGTCCTTCCAAGCCGAGCTGGCTCGGGTCGCCATGGCGTATCTGCCATTCGGCGGCGAAACTCCGAGTTACGGTCGTCGACGGATTCTCGCCAATGTCGACTCCACGTCGTTCGCTGACTACATGTGGGCGCAATTCATGCGGAATCACACCATCGGTGTAGTCGATTCGACCCACGAGGAAATGTCCACCGTCGAGACGATCAAGGCCCGCCTCGCATCCGACGTGGACGTGCTTGAACGACTCTCCGGGAAGTCCGCCGAGTGTGTCGCCTTGCTGGCGAACGGCCTGTCCGTCCAGCAGATCGCAGAGCAACTCGGATCGCAGTCCGGGACAATCTATCGGCACCTCGAGCGTGCTGCGCGCGTTCTCGTCAAGCCCACGTCGGCCGAGGAGGCACCCCTCTTCCAACGGCTCGCCGCTGGCAAATCGTTGATCCGACTTGGCGATCCGGAGTTTCGTTGGACAGTCGACAAGGCTTTGGCGGATCTGGCCGATCCCGGGCAGGCGCTGCGACTGTTCATCGCGATGGTGGTGCTGCGCGGCGATCTCGCGCAGGTCGCTGCCGCCGTCGGACTCGAGGTCGACCAAACACAGCAGTTGGTGGACCAGGTCAGCGACCGCCTCCAAGCGGCCGCGGGCACACCGGCCGACTCGACGACGGTAGGCATCGTGTTTCCCGAGCCCGTAACGCTCGACCTGTCTTGGCCCAACAGTGCAGCCGAAATACCATCGCCAGAACAGGGGACAATCGAAACTCCGAACGCCGCGGGGACTACTATGGATCCGCCGCGCCCGGCCAAGCACACCCAAGAGCACAGCATCCGCACAACGGCGCTGCTGCCTGAAGCAGACGAAATCCCAAGCCCAGACGCGCGAGAGACCGAAGCGCCGCTACGGGTGGTGCAGCAGATGCAGCGGATGGCCGTCGTCCTGCGCGCCGAGGGGAACGCAGAGGCGCTCGCCTCGCTCGATCAGCTACGCAGCGAGTATCTGCGCCAACGCATCATGCAACGATACTTTGCCGATACCGCGGCGGACTGTCGAAGCGATCTGGACCAACTGCAGCCAGGGTCTTCTGACGCGTTGCAGGCGCAGCGCGACCTGGATCTGTGTGTCGCGAAGCGTGGCGAGGCAGCCGCGAGAATGCGGCAGTGCGAGCAGGCATTTGACGACGGGCTCACACTGCACGGGGTCACCGCAGCGGATCTTGACACGGTCGCGGCGCCGGTCGACGACGCCCTGATCGCGCTCGAGAATCTCAACCTGCTTGCCGGCCGACCGGACGCTGTCGATGCGCGCAATCCGAACGTTGGCCACCCGCTGACCGATTTTGGCCTGCAGCGACGCGCGCGCGGGTACCTGCGTCGGATGCCGAATAAGGAGGTCCTGACAACCCGCCTGTACGTGGAGGACCAAGCAACAGCGGCGATCCTGGTCGAACGCGGGAAGCATGACCGCCGGACCGCTGCGGTGACGCAGTTCGGGGGAGCGCTCTACCGCATCGATCAGTTCGGGGCACTGTCGAAGGTCGAGTCGGCGCCCGACACTGAGCTGTACGCCGTACTCTATGGTCCAGGCCACGTGCCAGTACAACCACTGGGGGACGCTCCGCACATCGATCCGCAGACCGACCACCGCAACGACGACGTTGCCTTCCAGCAGTTCTTGTGGCGATACACCTTGGTGCTGCACTGCCGACGGCTCACCGAGGCCGATCCCTATTCCGCCGTGGCCGCTGAAATCGCGAAGGATCTGCGCGAAGTCGCTACCGTCGCGCATGACCGAATGCTGGCACAGCTCGCGGTGCGTCGGGACCAGGCGGAGTACCGCCGCTTGATCATGAGCCAGGACCCAGCCGCGGTCGACCACGCGATGGCGATGATCGAAGGGTCCAACGTGATGGCCGGCCGTCTGGCCGAGCAGGACGAGAAGATGGCGGCACTGTTGGATCAGCTCGCCACACACCTGGAGGCAGCCGGGCTCTCCCCCTACGTGATCGACGACTTCTGCGCTCCTGCTTCGTTTCAGGTGCTGATCGACTTTTCCAAGAACCGGAATTTCCCGGTGCCTGCCTACGATCCGCTGTTCGACGGGACGCCGGCGTGGATGGAAGAGGCGGTGCTGGGCGGGTTCTTCCAGCGCCTGGGCTCCTACCAGAAGGCATACGAAGTCCTGGTTGACGAGGGACTCGACAGCTCCATGCTGCTGCACGAGACCTACCGGGCGTCGGGCGATACCGGGTCGGCGCATACTCGTGCCATCCTCTACGACGCCGACCCGCCGCTCGTCAGCGAATTGGCAGGCGACCTCGTGCATCCCTTCCCACCCGAGGAAAACCAGCCGCTGGCACGATTCGAAGACGATCCCGATTCGATAATCGGTCTCGTCCTGGGACCCAAGGGAAAACCAACACACCGCATCCCGGCCAACGTGCGCCGGAACCTGCTGCTACTGGTTGACGAATACTGCAGGGCAACTGACGCTTGGCAGCCCTGGGAACGCAAGGTTCGAACGCTTCGAGTCGTTTTGGGAACTCCCCTTGGCGAAGAAATCTCGGAGCCCCAGCTCGATGCCGACGTCATGTCGAGGTATGGCGGGACAGGGCAGATCGGTCGGCTACCGGAGGACGTTCGGGTCGATGCCGAGAGGGAACTCGCGAAGGCGACCGCCGAACGGGATAGGGCAGCCGTCGTTCGAGCCAACATCGGATTGCGGGCCGAAGCACTCCTGGCAGCCCACCGCCCCACCGAACTCGGCTACCTTCAAGACCCGACCCGGGCAGGACAAGATCCGTCACCTCAGCCCAGTCGGACCAGCCGATCAAGCGGGGATGGCGACCAAGCGCGGATCCCAGCGACCGAACCTCAGCTGACGAGGGAAGAGGCCGACACCGACTCATCCGGCGCCCTGCCCGACCAACACGATGACCAGGTAGGTAGTGGGGGTTCACGTCCGGTAAACCCCGGGAACGAGGCGGGACAGGCTTACCAGGATGACAGCGACAGCATGATGGCTCAGCTGGTCCGCGGTACCCAGCTCCATGTGCGCAAGGAACCCGAGGTCGTCCGGGCGGACACCCCGCGCCGCACCATGAAGCAGCGGTATTCCTACGTCGACGAAGTCGACGGAAGCCCCCAGCAGACGTGGACTTTGATCGAATTCATGTGGGAGCCGCAGCAAGGCCGCAACCGGAAGGCGATAGCCCTGCTCTGGGGGGCGACCGGTGTAGAGAATCCCCCTGATGTCTACCTCGACGCCGATGGCGCGGTGCATTCCTTCACGGGCGACAAGCCCAGCTCCAACGTTCCGACGGACGTCTTCGAATACCTGCGGACTCATGATTACTCGCCCGACCAACTGGTTGAACTGCGGCAGCGCCTGGAAATTCTGGAATCTGACTTGCGTGCGTTGGGCACGCCCGAATGGCACGCCTACGCCATGGGTCTGCTGGCTGAGGCAGAAGAGCGGGCTGCCCAGCACGAGTCCGCTGCCGTCGCCGAGCGGAAGGCACTCGATCCGACAACATCGCGATACAGCACAGGACCGTATACCACCAACCTCGGTGCAGACGCAGATGACGGTGCTGAGAACGGGCGTCCTTACGAGGACAACAGCACGAGTCTCTTGGCTCGGCTAGTTCGGGGCGCCCATCCCAGCGAACGCGAGGAACCCGTGCTCGTCCGGGCATCCGATCCCGACGCGCCATACCTCACCGAGAAACAGCTCTATTCCTACGAAGTCGACGGCCGCCCCCAGAAGCGATGGCTCTTGAAAGAGCACTTCCGATTGCCGCAGCATGGCCGCAACCGGAAGGCGATAGCCCTACTCGAGAAGGCGATCTTTAGGGGCAAGAAAAAGAAGCCTGCTGATGTTTACCTCGACCGCGATGGCGCGGTGCATACGAATTTCATGGGCAATCCGAACAACAACGACCCGCAGAGCGGCAAGCCCAGTTCTGGTGACCCGACGGAGGTCTTCGAATTCCTGCGGACCCATGATTACTCGCCCGACCAACTGGCTGAACTGCGGCGGGATCTGCAGCAGCTGGAATCTGACTTGCGCGCGTTGGGCGTGCCCGAGTGGCACGCCCACGCCATGGATCTGCTGACTGAGCGGGAAGAGCAAGCAGCCCAACGGGAGTCCGCGGCCCTCGCCGAGCGAGAGGCTCTCGATCCTTGGCAGGCCGCACTGCGCGATCAACTGGTCGATCTGAGGTGGCCTGAAGACCGGGTGGAGTCTGCAGAGGCTCTCACACGCGGGCTGATCGAGCTGGCCGCGTCCGGGGCGGCGAATCCGCACATCGACGTCACGGGTGTCGAGGATGTGGGTGACCCGCGAATTTCGGTGTCCGTGCGTCTCGTCGACGGTAGTTTCGCCTCTGCCGAAATTTCGGCGACCACAGAACCACCGCCTGCAGGTACCAAGCCGTACGGTCTGTTTACCGGCGTTCGCCCCGACAGATTGACGATCGGGCTGGGCGTCGTCGATTCCGCGAGCGGGCCTCGCGGAGCCGACGCGCCCGAATCCGGCGCTGAAGCGGCGCTGAAGCTGCGCCGGGTCGGTCGGGGCGATGCTGCGCAGGATGTGGCCCGGGCGGTCTCGGCATTGACAAACAGGTCCGCGGACAAAGGGTCCGCCGTCACGACGCGGGTGAGCATCGTGGTCCCCGAAACCGGACGCGTCGAGCTCGAAGTGCATGACGTCGGCATGTCGGCCACGAATCCGCATCCGGCACCGGTGATCGCGGAGCTGGACTCGGCTGCTCACAACTGGGGGATCGACAGGGACGTCACTGGACGCAGGACCTGGGTTGTCGTCGGCGACGAGCCGATCGACCAGGGTTTCCGCTCGAGCAGCCCCGCGGACGACTGGCCGCCGGATCTGGCCGCGCGGCGAGACACGGTGCGGTCAGCCCTTTCCCGCGTTGCCGACCGTATCGCCGACCGTATCGCCGAGCATCCCGGTGCCGAGGTTAAGCCCTTTGAGGTCGTGGCATTGAGCGAGGGTACGGTAGCCGCCTACTGTCATGTCACCTCGATGCTTGAAACCGCCTACGTCCACGACGTGGCGATGGAGGCCTCGAACGGCAACACGGATCTTCTCGGGCGGGTGCTCCACGCGACGATGCGTCGGCTGTTCCGCGAAAGCCCGGACGTGCACAACGTCATAGTGCGGCTAGACGCGAACGACACAGACACAGTGCAGACCTACCGGTCGGTGGGCTTCCGGATTACCGATGGAGCGTCGAAGAACAATGACGGGGCATCGCCAATCCTTTTGGAGCTGCAGCGAGAAGACCTCATCGGAACACGGGAACGGGATGACAACGAGAATTTCCTCGGCCGCTCCCCGGTGCACGGAGAGCACATCGCAGACATCACCGCCAGCCAGCAGGAGGCACTGAGGACGAGAGGCGCGAATCAGAGCATCACTGAATTACCAAACGAAGCGGACGTCGAGAAGGAATACGAGCAACGCGAGCTCGAGAAGGATGGCGTCATTTATGGTCGCGCTCAGCCGGAGGAAATCGAGCGAGCGGTCGCCGAGGGTCGGTCCATCATCGTCGAGGTTGTCGGTCCCTATCTTGTAGACTATCGCGGCGGCAATATTACTCTTGAGAATCTCATTCCGACTGATCGCAATGTTTTGATGGCGTCCGCAGCGCTTGTCAAATCTCTACGCGATCGGTATCCCGATGCTCATATTGTGATCGCCAACCTTTGGGACGACTACAACCTGCAGAACCCGGCCACAAGAGCGACCCGAGATCCCGAGAACCCTTATACCGAGGAGGAACTGACCTCCTTCAAGGCCAAACAAATAGCTCTTTTGCGCCAAGTCGGCATTCTCGACGACAACGCCGTCGAAGGACGAGACTTCTTTCTGGTCCAGGAAAGCATGATGCAGGAAAAAGCGCTCCAGTTGGTCGCAGATTTCGAAGAGCTCAGCAACCCAAACAACAACGTCGGAAGGCCCTTGGTCGAGGAGCTCGAGAAGCTCCACAACGATCCCAAGGACCGCCTCACGTACGAACCCGGATTTATCCGCCGCGATCCCGCCACTCGTCGAATTACCTTCGTCAGTCACAATCCAGAGAGTTCGACACTGCATCCGGTCGACATAAACGAGGAGGTCGGCGGTCACTTTCGCGGATTTATCCGCCGCGATCCCGACAGCCCACGCATTACCTTCGTTAGCTACAACCCAGAGAATGGGCTCCACTATCAGTTCGGCATACGCACCAAGGACGGCAAATGGGCATGCCAGTGGCTCGACTTCGCCAAGGCAATCACAGTGCTCGAGGCGGTCGGACCGGACAGCATGATGGTCGTGCCGATGGGCGCAGTAATGATCCCTACACTGGACAGGTTTTGGGAGCTAGCGTACGCGTACGGCATGCGTCCCGAGGACCTGCAGGTCTACTTCATCCGCTCGGATTTGGACACGCTCGCAACTGTCGGGGACACACTGGACATGCACGTGACCAAGAATGCAGTGACCAGCTCGACTACTTCCTCCGAGAAGACCAACCATTCCCAAGGCCCTGCAGCATCTGGCGAAACCAACGACGATGAGGATGGGGATGATCCCGATGGCTCCGTCCCCACCGGGCCGCCGTCGCCACCGGCCGGGCCCAGCGGAGGAGCTTCACGGCACATAGCTGACGAAAAGCCAACTCAGGCAAGCCAAGAACGGACATCCCGGGCGACCCAAGAACAGACATCCCGTGCGACCTACGAGGCCGGAACGGTCATCCAGCCGCTCGGCCACGAGCCCGAGATACCGCGCGTCTTAGCCGAATGGAAAGCCAGTCTCCCCGACAAAAACATCGACCCGGAACTGACCATCGAGCACGCGACCACCCTTCTTAACTACCTAAGGACCTACGACATTCCCGACGACCCACGCTGGGCGCAGGAGTCGGAACCCACTGATGAGGAGATCGCTGTCGTCGTCAGCAGTTGGGACATCGGTGCCGCCACACTCGCCGCGAACGATTTGCGTGGGACGGATCTCGAACTGTGGTCCAGCGGATATCGAGACGAAGGCCGCCGATTCGCCATCCAGGCAAGCAGATCCGGCATGAGTACGGACCGGATCGTCATAGAACCGGACGCGCGCAACACCCAGCAGAATATCCAGCGAGTCCGACAAGGTCTGGGCAAGAAGGTCCGCGTCACGAAACGTGCCCGCTTCTACAGCCATCCGCTGCACCCGCGGCGGCTCTTCGCCACCATCGCCAAACACTGGCCCGAACTCACGCACATCACCATCACCTCGGCCGACGTCTCACTGGAGAACTATCTGGCATACGGACTGGGAGGGGATCCGGCGACACCTTCTGACCCAACCGCCATGCTGCACAAGCTCCTCCACGAGATCCGCCAAATCCGCAATGGCCCCAGCCACGGCTACAAAATCGAGCAGCCAGAACCTTCGGACGTCACCGCCGCATACGACTGGTTGAACGAGAGGTTCCCGCAATCGGCGAAGATTCTGCGCATAGAGCAGATCTCGTTCCCCCGCAACGCGAATGCCATCATCATCGCCACGCAGGTCGGCAACGCGGTGGGAGGGACAGGCGGCCTCGGCCTGGTACCCGCGCTGACGCAGCTAATCCGGCGCGGGGTGCTCGACACAGGCGCGGCAGCCGGACAGGTAGACATCGCGCCGGGTCGCCATCCGCTGGAAATCTCGGTGCGGTTCGACGGGGAACCGACCGAGCGAGCATCGCTGAGCGTGGTCACCGTCCCGGATGAATCTCCCGGTGAGCACTGGTCGGGTGAGGCTCACTTGCGGATAGGCAGAAACGCAGGAGATGTCTCCGCACCCGTCGCAGCGTTGACCGACGCGATCCTTGCAGCAGGCGCGCACGCGATTGAGAACCCCCTGCCGCGGAGGGCGGTGGCGGAGGTTGTGGCTGCGGCACGCGCAGCAGTTTCCGGCGACATCTGGCTGAACCTCACTGTGCAACGAACAACCTCGACGAATTGGAGCATCGAGGCCGAAGTCGAGGATGAATCGGGACCGCTGGCACGCATCCGGATAGTCCGCAGCGAGAGCCACCCAGAACCGATAGTCGAGAAATTCATCGACGAGAACCCAGACCGAATTCCCCGGCAAGGCACCCACCCTCGGATCGCCACCGCGTACTCCGACCCGACCCAAAGTCCTGAGACACAGGCACTTCGGACACCGCGAACAGGTGATTCGCAGGAGTACGAACCTGACGAGGTCACCGGCCTCGACGAAGGCCAGACCGGCTTCGTAGGCATGACGACGCACGAACACCACGGCCTCCCTGACGACCTGATCGAGCTGTACCGCCGATACCAGCGAGCCCTCGCCGCAGGCGACCCGACGGCCGGAGAACTGCGCACGGAGCTCGACAGCCGCCTCGAGAAATCGGTGGATGGCCCGGCGTACCTCGAGCGCTGGCTGGCAGCGGAGGACCGCATCGAAGCTGCGGTAGCCAAGCAGGGCAAGACGGTGGCCATAGTGCGTGACGAGACAGTAGATTTGCTGCATCGCGAATTCAACGGCGAGATCGTCACCCGGACTGTCGAGAAAGTGAAGTCAGCGCGATATTTCGCCCGACGGACGGCGCACCTGCGTAACGAGCTGTGGACTCCGCGGACACCTTGGACAGGGAACTCGCTGGAGCACGAATCTGCCTTTATCACTGACCTCCGCAACAACGAACTCAATTGGTTCCACCACACCCCTGATAACGATCCGCGGGTCGACAATCCCGAAGCGGAGAAGCCGGTCAGGCCCGAGACGAAACTATTTACCGTCAACCCGGCTATCGAGAAGTTGTGGTGGTCCGAAGTAGCCAATAATGGCGGCACAGCTCTCGAAAAGGCTGCCGCGCCGATTGTGGCATCGAATGCGATGCACTCGGCGACGGCCATGGTTTGGGTGACTGGCTTTGGCTGGGTCCCAAACGTACTCCTCAGCGTGCATGCCGGGATCATGGCCGACCGCCACCTGAAATGGGTGATGCGCATAGGCCCCTCAGTTGGTGCAGCCGCTGCCATCACCGGCGCTGTTTCCGCTGGCCTGGGCGTCTCCCATCTGGACGCGATCCTCGCTGCGACAGCGTTCGTCGGATCCGCGGCTGGCGTATACGTCGGCAAAGGCCTCGAAAAAGAGGTCCGATTCTTGCTCGCCGCCGAGCAGCGGGACGAAGGAAATCGACGTATGGCAGTGATCCAGCCTGCCACGGATATCGGCGCTCGGGTATTCGCGCCCACCGCTGTGGCCATTTCCTCTTGGCTTCCAATGGGCCTGAATGCCGCGTCGTTCGGGCTCGAGGCGGTAGTGCAGATGGGCCTGCAGAAGTCTCTCCCTCCGCAGATGCCAACAGCCCGACGCCGTTTACTTAGCGATATCCGTTTGGGTGCCCGGGGACTTTGGCAGAACCAGCCTCTTAGAGATTTCACGAGCTTTACCTCTATCAACAATATTGCCTGGAATGGCCTCTTTGTAACGCGAGTCGCAGATGTGATACAGAACCCGAACCTCTCAGGATTAGAAAAGGGCGCAGCGATCGCCGGACCCGCAGCGGGCACATTGATCGCCAACCTCTTGCCGGAAGAATATAAGCGCAGGATAGCAAGTCTCGAATTCTCGCAATTGTATTCGAGAGCACTTTGGGGTTATCCCTTGGCCATGGCCGTCACGATAACGAACAATCCTGTGCTGGTGCCGGTGGGACTTGCGACTCTTGGGGGACTTGCCCTCTATGTCAATGCCGGGCGTACCAAACTTCAGCAAGAAACGATCCCCGCTGATCGATTGGGTACGCAGACCGGCGTGATGTCCATGGTCCTCGGCGCTGGTGCGGCAGTCGGTGTCTTCGCTTTCGGCCCTCTGGTGGCCGCCCACAATAGCGGCCAGGTCGGCGCCGAATTCGCGACGACCATTGCTGGTGTCAGCGCCGCTGGCTATAGCCTTCTCAGGTTCAGCCGACGCGAGCGAGCCTCGAAACGGCGTGCCGCTGTTCGACCCGCGATCGATCAGCTTGGCATCACCGACCGCGTGGGTAAGCGAGAACTGTGGCGTTTCTATGACGAGACCCGTGACCATGTCGCGCCAACCATCCTCATGGAGATCGACGACATCGTCGCCGCAGCCAAGTCAGTCGATCCCGCGGCCACGATAGTGCTCGTCGACCAGCGTCTGAAACCTGCTGCCGCGGTGCACGGTCCAGAAGTCATCAGCGAGCCGATCGACTGGAACCGTCTGCGCCCTCTAACAGCCGCAGCACGGCAGGAGGGCGGCGCCGATGGCGCCGCTCTTGCTCAGCTCACCCAGATTCTCAATGACGCAGGGCTGTCGGTGACTCGTCGAGGCTCCACGTTTGTGCTGGTCAGTGTGGACGACAGGGAATGTGCGGACCTCTGCGAGGATCTCAAGCAGATCTATCGCGAGACACACTGGCTGCACGCCTCATTGCTGTCTGCGGTTCCCGGTCGTGGCGGCCGGGAGCAAGCCATGGAGGCAGCCGTCGCAGCGTTGAACACTGATCTCGGTCGGCAGGCCATACACGACTATGCGCAACATGCCACCCGAAGGAAGGCCGCTGGGAAGGAATGGCGCACAAAGGCCTCGAAAGCTGCGAATACTGTGCCGCGCTACGTCGATCCGGGCGCGATCGACATAGCAGCTGCCCGGGCCGCAGGCCGGGTTTCCGATACAGAGGACCCATCGCCTTTCGGCGACATCACCATCAATGCCTTCCCTGGTCGGGGTACTTACGAGCCGGGGCCGGACCGGGATTCGTCCGACGAGAGCGACGAAGATAGTGACGACAGTACGGCGGATATGCCTGCGGAGCTTGCGGAAATGCTCGGTGGGTTCGGCTACGTTCGGATCGCTGAGTCCGCTGGGCTAGGTGAACCTGCGATCGTGGTGTCTGTTCAGGACCGGCGGCGAATCGCATTGGCGCTTCAGGCACTGGTGAACAGTGAAGACGACCTTGCGGAGCGCGTGAGCCATGTCGAGCGCGAGTTGCGTAGTTACGCGAGAATCAACCAGGTCTGTATGCGTACCGGGCGGAGCTCGGAATTGGTGCCTTACCGCCTGCAAGTGGGCGACGAGGTGGCTCTCACCATCTATCCGATGTTCGAGCCGGACTTCACCTCGGCGCGTGCGGATTTGGGAATCGCCGACCGTAACGGTATGACAGTGCCGATGGCCGACTTTGCTCTCGCCGCGGCCACCCACGCAGCCCGTGACGCGGCGCAGGAAGACACACCTGGGCCTGGTATCGACGGTCGCCCCGCAATGGTCGGTGTTGAGTCGTTGCCGATGCCCGATCGTGCAGATGATTTCGCGCGGCCGTTGAGTGACAAGGATCAGCTGAAGCTGGATAAGCGGAGAGAATTCGCAGCTCTGCAGGCTGCCGAGGTGAACCGAATATTGGAGGAACTCTGGGCGCGAGCGAGTGAGCTTGCTGCAGAGGATTGGGAGGACATCTTCGATGCGGTGATTGTCTGGCGTGCGGGTCTCGACGCTACGCGTTTCGGCGCAGGGGTGGCGGTCGGTCAGGAACGATTGCTGCTCCCGATAACTGACGACGCACCTAATCGCGATGCTATTGGCGAGGTCGGGCGGCTGCGTGCCGGATCCGAGTGGAGCGAAGAACTGCAAACCTTTATCGGTGGTCAGGAGACGCCCGCCAGCCGCGTCGTTGCGGATGCCGGTAAATGGGCGGAGCGACGATTCGAAGCCGAGGGAAATGAAGGCGACCTGCTGCAGAACATCGTACGGCTGGCACCTGATATCCAGGTGGACGGCAACAGTATCGTCAGAGGTCGCTTGGCATCCGAGGTCGCGCTGGAGGTGAAGCGCGGAGTCGAGGCGAGGGCAGGCCCGGTCCACAACTTCGACGTCGGCGGCGAGAAGATGTACGTGATCACTGCGAGCGAGAAAAACCGTGCACTGATATTCAGAGCCGCCATGCAGGAGTTGGCCCGGTATTCCGTTGGCGGCTGCACTGACGCGGCGATGGCCAATATCGCGTATCTGTTGTATCAATCGCTCGAATGCAAGCGCGGCTCCGATGCGGTCATCAGAACGTTCCTCATCGCGACCTCGGTCTATCTCATGGGAAGGCCCTTGGTCATTCCGCAGGATATCGATCTGCGCGCCTACACCATGTCGCAAGACGACTTCGTGCAATACGTCGTGTCCCTAGCGTCGAGGCCTCAGCCGGGCGATACCGGCCGTGACAATGTCGACATTGCCAATGAGTCCACGCACTCCGCCGCGAACGGCTCATCCGCGCCGCGCGGACGCGAGCAAGGTGCGCAGGCTGACGGGCAGCCGGCGGTGGCTCCGCCGCTGCCAATGGCTCGGGGTGATCGGCACGCGCTGCGTGAGGTTCAGCGTCGTCTGCGGGATGCGTTGGAGCGGGCGGGGATTGCTCAGCAGTCGGCGCGTGCAGTCATGGTGGCTTTCACGTGGCTTGTGGAGGGTTTCGCGTGGAAGAATCTCGGCAGTGGTGCCGAAGCGCGTATGGTGTATCTCGAACGCGGCGCGGTAGCGATGGACATCGTCGTCGACAAAGCGGTGAAAAAAGCGGACGCCGAAACCATCGGCAATGTGCTAGCGAATATGGCTGCTGTACAAGTCATTCCGTGGTCGAGCCGGGGTGAAACCTTGCTGCGCTTGCATATCGGTCCGACCCGCGATTCGCTGGCAGGTTCAGCCGGGAGCGAGGCTCCCGACGGCAGGACCACCGACGCCGCCACAGGTGAGCCGAACATCGACGCGAAAGAGTCATCCGCCCCGCAGGGGCGCGCGGTGTTCGGTCCGGCATTGTGGGCGGGTGCCGAGGAGCGGGCCGTGCGCTCCCCGTGGTCCGGAGAGCAGGAGCCGCGTTCACTGATCGATCCGCGCAATCTGTCGGTCAATCGTTTCAACGAGGGTGTGCCGGAAGGTGATTCGTCATGGTCGGAGCTTGCCGAGGGTCTGCCATCGGTGGATGCGATGTATGGCGAGCTGGTGGTGTGGGCGTACCGGGAGGCTGATCCGCGTGCACTGGCCGAGCGGCTCCATGACGACGCGGTGCGGGTGTGGAACGCATTCAAGGAGGGGAAGCCTGCTCCACCCGCGGTGGTGCGTGCCGTTGCCCGTGCTGTCAACGTCGTGTTGGACCGGCTGATTATGGACGTGTCGGACCGTCGGCCTCCCTGGCAGGAGCAGGTGGTCGGCAGGCCGGAGCCGCCTGCGCTGGTCAAGGGTGCCGGGGGTTACCGCGGCGGGGTCGCTGTCCTGCATCAGCTCGCGAGCGATGTGTTCAATCTGGCGGGGTCGTTGACCGTCGAGCTACCACAGCGGCTGGACGTGGCCGACCCGAGTTGGCCGATGGGGTACCTGAGCGAGCTTCCCTACGCGTTGCGCATGTTGCTCGTCATGCTGGCCGCACAACCGGCGGGCGAGTCGGGATACGCACGGCGGAGCCGCCTGCGGCGCGACTTCTGGGTTGGCTTCAGCGACGTCGCTGCCTACTACACCAGGGACCGACGAGTCCATGGTATTAGCTGGTCAGAGAAGGCCGACGGGTATCTCGAGGAGCGCGTCGGTTACGACGATGGCACCGTGGCGGCGTTGGCGGCGTTGCCCCCGGCCAGGTCGGACTTCGAGATGGCCACACGTGGGACGGGGCAGTTCGCTGCGGCGGCTTCCGACTTCATCGGTCATCTCGGGATTGTTCTCCGTCATGTCGTGCCTCATACGTGTGATGAGGATTTCGTCCGCGATGTGGTTGGTCAGACCAAGAGGGCGTTCGAAGAGATCGGCGAGTTCGTGGGGGACACGCGTGTGCCGGTGGTAAGGGTGCTGGAGATGGTGACACCCTTGGATTCGGTACTGAACGGGGGAAAGAGCCATGAGAAGACGCTGCGCGAACTGTCTTGGGAACACCTCGGAAACCCCGAAGCAAGGTCCGATCTGCTGGCGTTTCTCTGGGCGATGCGGATGGAACTCGACGAACTCGCACACGTCACTGGTGTCGTTCTGTCGGAGGTCCAGGAACCTGCCGAGCACTCCCCGTCGACCGTCGGGGCTGCTCAGGCGGACGGGCACCCCGAAGGCGACTCGCCTGCTGCCCGCCTCGACCGCGATATCGCCGCTTTCGCAGCGGATGTCGCCTCGACCGTCACGGAGCGGGTCACGGACCCTCGGGCGTCGGAGGTGATCAACTACTGGTTGTCGACGAGACTGCGCGGCCTCGAACGCGAATGCCGCAGGCAGTACGAGCCGTTGACCGATATCGGTAGTCTGGACCGACCTGACCTCAGCGCCGAGCAGATAGCGGTGCAATCCGCCGAATACGCTGTCCGCGAGGGTGTGTTGCATTGGATGCGGGAAGGACTCGACGCCCGCATGTCAGTGGCCGATATGCTCCCTGACGCGTCGATCAGCCAGGTGGTCCGTATTCAGCGGATCATTGCCGATGCGTTGGTCGTGATGCCCGATGACTCGTGGCCCCGGGTTTACGTGGATCGTTACGAAGACGGTTGTGTCATCATCACTTTCGAGCACGATCACGGTGCCATCCCGGCGGAGACGGTGGGCGTGCTCGATCTTGCCGAGACCCCGTGGACCGACACGGTCGTCGAGGACGGGCAACGCTGCCTCGAGTTCGCTTTCACCTCAGACCGTGCGCACTTGTCCGAGTTCGAGGCACCTATCGTCATGGCGGATCGTCGGATCCGCCGTATGGTGAACCGCGTTTCGCCGGTGCGCCGTCGTCTAGCGAACATCCGCCGTCCGCGACGTATCTACCCCGTCGAGGCCGAAGTCGCTAAACTGCGCTCCGCGACGGTGACGGTTCGAGGCTCCCTCGAGGACCTACGCGTGCACCGATTGGATGACCGGATACGGCTGTTCAAGCTCGTTGACGAGGTCACTGAAGCCTGGCCGAGGTCGCACCGGGACGTCGCTCAGCAGGCGGCCGCCACCATGCTCACCGCCATTCCGCTCAGTCGTCGCGTTACTTTCGGGACTGAAGAGCACATGGGACCGACGGGACCCGAGCTGAAGCTCACCATCACCCACGCCGACTACACAACGCCCCGTCACCGCCTTGTGACCACCTTGACGGCGCTGGGTGCACGCTGGCGGGAATTCACCTCAGACGAAGGCGTCGGTTGTTCCATCGAGGCCTACCTGCCGTGCGTCCCTCGCGCCGGTCCGGACACCGACGGGAACGGCGATTCGGCAGATGGTCCCATTGGACCGCGGGATTCGCGCGGACCGGACGGTGTTGACGCCCCGCTTGCCCACGAATTCCGGGGCGATCTCCTGCCGCAAGGGCAGGCCGTTACGTCGGGTAGCTCGGTGGAGCCCGAGGGGAGGTCCGAACCGGATGCCGACGACCCTGATGCCGGGATCACCGAGCATCATGCGTCGGCCTTGTCTGCCATCAGCATTCACGGTCATGCCGCGAGTTCGCCGAACGGCCTCATCGGCAGCGCGGCGGTCAGGCAGGCGCTGCACGGCCGGATCGCGGTGGCGGGGGACGATCATGAGCCAGAGCCGCCCCGGCGCGGCGGTCGTTCGGGCGCAGCCGATTTCGGCGTCGAGTCGAACGAAGACGCGGTAACGGGCGGCGGCGCGGGCACACCAGGCGTGTTCTCGGGCAGCGGGTTCGCCGACGAGCCGAATCAGTGGCTGGGGCCGATACTCGCAATGCTGGACGAAACCCGGCTCGGTCGTGTGATTCTCGACTTCCTACGCGAAAAGCGAATCGAGATAGCGCCGGATACGCGCGGTTTGTCACTGGTGCGTGCGGCGGACACTATTGGCCGCGGAGTGTACTTCGACCCGGAGCGCATGCAGGTCACCGTTGCGCGCGACGCACGCGACGAGAACGGCAACGTCGTAGCTCGCGACATTGCTGCTCAGGCCCTGGATTTGGTGGACGCCGCCGAACAACTGAGGGTGCATCTGGAATACGAGCCCGGTCCGTGGCAGCTGGATCGTGACACTTTCGTCGAACACGCCACAGCCGGGATGCTGCTGGCCAGGCGCACACGCGCGGCGTTCGCGGCCGAACTGAGCACGGCGGGCCACCAGGTTCCCATGGGCCACGTGGAGGTCGACGAGTCCGAAGTAACTCGATACCGGCAGTGGCTTGGCCGCGACTGGGATCGCGCACACGGCTTCACTCCCGAGTATCAGTACGAGGGCATTCAGGCACACCTGCCGTCGCTTTCGACCACGACATCGTTGTGGCCCTTGGAGGAACGGCGACGCGCTGTGGTCAACGAGCATCGGCTACTCGGTGAGCGGCTCGCCGAACTCGGCGCATCCGGATCGGACTCGGAAATCGCCGAGCAGTGGCGTCGCCGCAGGATCGAACTCGCAGGCCACAATAGGCGACTGGAACTCGAGATCAGTGGTCTCGTTTCACGGGATGTGCTGCAACGCATGCAGGCCGAGAACCCGCTGGCACAGATCGTCGGTGACCATGTGCTGTGCTTGCCGGGCGAGACCGTGGTCGTCGGGACGGATGCGGACTTCCCTCGGATCCCGTCGTTCCTCGCCGAGCCGGGCGCGGCCGCCGAATGGGATGGCGTCCGGTCGTTCCGACGTCTGCACGGCATGCCGCCGTTGGGTGTGTACTCCGAATCCCTCGCGCTGCCCTGGTCGTTACACGCGGTGCCGGACGACACCGTGTGGAACGGTGAGCCGCGCAATACGCGTCCGGGCTTCGAGTTCTGTCCGCAGTATGAGCCGGTGCTCGACGAGGAAATAGCGGAGCTCGAGCGTATCCGGAACATGCTGCACGACATCCACCTGCAGATCCAGGCCGGTGTCGACCCACTTCTGCACGCCGTGCGATGGCAGGACTTCACGCCTTACCAGCGGCGGTTGGCCATGCGAGGGTGCCCGCTCGAGGTGATGCGCTACCCGGGGCCGAACTGGGACGAAATCCGGTTCATGTCACTGCACGTCCTGATCCCGGAGACGCAGGACGAAATCAAACGCGGCTTCGGTGATGTGCCTGATGCGGTGAAGCACGCGTGGGATCGCTTCCGCGACAACACGGTACGGGCGATGCGACGCGCCATGGAGAAAATTGCCGCGCTGCCGGAGGGTACAGACTGTCCGGAGCCGCGTTTCGGGCGGTTGGTGTTCGATCCCCTCGACCCCGGCAGTGCGCGGGTGCCACTGCGGTTCGGCGCACCGGAGAACAACCTCAGGTTGTGGCGCTACGACGCGACCTCGCCCATATCGCCGTCGGCCGAGCCGGAACGCGCCGTGGACGCGGTGCTGGCCATGCATGCCGTGGTCGTCGACGATGGAGTCGATTCGATCACGAGCGTGATGGTGATGCAGGCGGGCGTGATGGTGATGCAGGCGGAGGGGATCGTCGCCGATTTGGTTCGCGACCTGCGAGCACTGACCAATCTACCGTTGCAGAGGCACATCCTGATCGGCGTCGGCCCGGAAGCGGCCATCGCGATGTCGCAAAGCCACGCGCTCGCGAACCGTCCCGGTATCGCGGTCGTCCACCTCAATCCGGGGCCCGAATATGATGCGGCATTCGCGGCGATCACCAAGTCTTACCGAGCGAGTGGAGACCGCGGCCTCGGGTCGGACCCGGATGTGGCGGCGCGCGCCGTGCAGTGGCTTTCGTCCGATTACCCAGGCATGCCCGGCGACTTCGTGAACCCGCTGGACGTGATCTGGCAGCCCGACCCGGTCTTCCCGTGGCTCCGTGCGTTCGCGCAGGACGATGCCGATCGATTCGAGGCGATGTATCCGGTGGTCGACGCGGTGCTGTCGTTCTACCACACGCGCAACGAGCAGGGATTCGCCGACCTGTGGCTGTCGATGACATTCGACCAGCGCACGTTCTTGACGCAGTGGTTCGGCTACGCCGTCGCCCAATTCGAGGCCGCAGATCTTGTCGCACGCAACAGCGCCATTCACAGTTTCGCCCACCCCGACCTTCCCGGGAACAGGCTCGCGTGGATCGAGGCCGCACCGGAACGGATCGCCGCGGTCCGAGACCAGCTGCGCCTCGGTCTGGAGGGCCTGCACACCCTTGCGGAACAGCAGCCGATCGGTGCGGTGTCAGACAGGCGGCTGAAATTCACCGGCATCGAGGTTGGTGCCACCGAAGCGGGTGACCGGCTAGAGGTGACCGTTGGCGACAATAGGGTGGCTCCCGGGGTTCTCGTGGTCGCGGCGCAACCACTAGAGCAGCTCACTGAGGCCGTCTCGACCGCACTCGAGATCCGCAGGGCGACAGTCGAAGCCGGTTGGCCTCGTACACTTGGCCTGGCACTGCAACGCAGTGGTTCCCCACGGCTCTTGCCGACGTATACCGACGCCGTGGCCTACGGCACGGACAGCGCGCGAATGCTGCTGGAAGCCCTGCGCCGCCCAGGTGCGGCAGCGGGCATCGCACGGATCGTGCTCGTGAACGCACGTCGCCTGACCACGGATGACGCAAGTGGAATCGATTCGGGATCGGTGTATTTCGTCTATTCCGGTGCGCCGGGAAGCGTCCCCGAGGGATTCCCTGCGGCGTCGGTCGCGGACGTCGCCCCGGACGACCTCCTCGCCTATGTCGGTCGAATCGTCTCGGCCGCACCTACTTCCGAGGCCACGGCCGAGGTAGCCGAGCTGGAGGAGACGCTGGCGTTGGGCAGCGCACCGCACGTGTCCCAGGCGGACATCGCGCGGTTGGGCGCGGCACGGGCATGCCCCGATCTCGTGCGTGACTTCCTCGTCGAGATGGGCGCTAGGTTAGGGGAATTCACCGAGAAAGGCGCGTTCGACGAGGTCACCTTCGACCACTTCGAACAGACATTGGACTGCGCGTTCCTCCCGCTATTGGCGTACCCCGGTAGGGCCGCCTTCGAGGCGTTATTCCAGGCTCTGATCCCCGACGCGGACGACCCGCGCGAGGATCCGGTCGACGCGATCGTGTGGCTCGAAGAACTCGGCTTAGTGGAGGACCGTCGGCTGCCTTACCATGCGGCGGCAGCACGGTGGCACGGAACCCGCCGCACCGACGGCGGAGCGGAGTTGCCCGCCGGGATATACGTGCACGACCCCGCCCGATGCGCCGATCCGAACGACGCCCGATACGGTATTCCCTTCGACCGCTGGGACCCGCCATCGAACCTCAGGGAGTTGGCGGTCAGCTCATGGCGGAAAGACGAATTCGGCGTGCTGCGTGCCCTCCTGCCCTATGCGAACGGTGCAGAGTACCCGGAGCGGATCCTGCTGCAGCGCGACGAGCCCGTAGCGCTGACCGCAGGCTACCTCCGCGCCCTCAGCCGATCCCGAATTCACCGCGCCCTCGGTTTTCCTCCGGGACCGTCTCCCGCCGAACACCACCCCTCGCTGCCGACAGCCGACGTCCACGCCTCATCCAGCTATATGGCGGCAAAACCTGGGCGAGCCATCACGGGCCGGATCGACCTGAATGCTCCCACGCGTGCGTCGAGATCCGCAGGCTCGCCGGACGAAGGCACTTCGGAAGGTGCGTCAACGAGTGAGTCGAGGCCCGTTGGTGAGCGCGCGGCGGCTCGCGGATCCGGGGGCGGCGCGGGCGGGTCCCGGACCTGGGACGGCGGAGCTGCCGATGAGCTGCCGATGCCGTGGCAGAACGTTGAGACGCGGCGGCGGGGGAAGTATGCGATCGGAACACCCGGCGGCGTCGACGAGTTGGTGGGTCGCCTCGTCGGCGGGACACATCGGCCCGTCGCGGTGAGCGACTTGCCGGGCCTGGACGCGTCGGCACCGTATGTGCCGCAACGCGACCCGCGGCGAGGGTGCCCGGAAGACGCTCGCCAGGCGATGAACGCCGCAGGCGCGCAGATCATGCCTTTCACTGAAACCGGCGAGTTCGGGGAAGTGACGCAAACGCATTTCGAGGCGACGACCGGAGGAGCCTTCGTACCACTGATCATCCACGAGTCCGTCCGCGCGGCCTGCGACAACTTGGCCGCCGAGATCGCAGACTCCCGGCGATCGGGCGCGATCCCGGCAGAGCAGCGGGTCGATGCCGCGTTCCTATTGGAAGAACTGCGGGTCGACGGTATCCCACTCGATCAGCACGTCAGCGTGATGCGCTGGTTCGATGAGCGCGAATCCGACAGCGGCGAAACCCTTCCGGAGGGCATCTACGTTATCGACCCGCTTCGATACCCCGAGGAGGGGGCCGAAGGAGTTCCCTACGATCGATGGGAACCGGACGGACGGACGGTGTCGGTGGCGCGGATGGACTACGTCCGCACCGATCCCGACAACGCCGCTCTCGCGCCGCGCTACACGCCTGCCGACGCGGATCGGTTGTTCCCACGGCAGCGGGCGCGGTTGTCGGACCGGCCGATCGCCATGTCGCAGCGCAAGCTCGACGAGGGGCTGTTCGATCCGCAGTCCGGCGAGAAGCAGGACTACGGACGAGATTTCGCCGCCCTCAAAGGCGATCTGATCATGCTCGGCGATGGCGCGCGGGCCCATGTCTATGAGGACGCGGGCGGCACCACGATCCGGTACGAAATCCGCGTCGTGCGCGGTCGTGTTGAACGCACCTCCCAAAGTTTCGGCACGTCCACGTTGCACGCCGTCCTGTTCGACGGCCGAGGTCGGGCGATGAATCCTACGTTGGAGTGGGTCGCTGAAATGGGGTCGGTCATCGCGGATTTGGCGAGTGGCGTCGGGCCGCTCGGCCATGGCTTCGACGACCCCTACACAGCCCTGTCGCCCGCGAATTGGCAACGGACGCTACGTATCTGGAACGAGCTGCTGGCCCACGACGAGGCAGACCTGCAGGCAGCGCTCCGCGGTGCGGCGCTCACGGAGCACCACGTCGCGCTGTGGGCCCTGCATGCGGATAGCAGGTCGAGCACCCTGCCGTACCAGGAGATGCTGGCCGAGTTCGTCGATCGACGGGACCGGCTCGCCCGGCTGCAACGGCTGGTACCGCACTATCACGTGCTGCTGGAGCGAGTCGGCGACCCCGATGCTCCCACGCGCCGAGCGCTGTTGGTCGAACTGGCCGGGCGTGACACCTTGCGTTTCGGTCAGGTGGCCTGGGTCCGCGACCGGCCGAACCCGCCGCAGCTGTGGGTGGTGGCGGCCGAAGGCAGACACATGGCGGTGCGGGACGCCGCAGTCCGGACCATCGACATACCGCGAGATGTCCTGCACGCCTTCATTACCGATGGCGTGGAGCGGCGCTACTTGCGGGTCGGTAGCGATGGCCGGACGACGTGGCTCGACGCAGTCGACGTCGAACTGCCCTATCGGCCGCGGTTCCACGAGGCGGTGGAACGCGAGCTCGCTCTCGAATGGCTGGACTCCGACACGACGCAGAGTTTCGGCGCCTGGTTGGCGACTCTCGGTGTGGGCGGCGACCTCTTTACTCCCTCGATTTCGGTGATGGCCGCGCCGGTGCCGATCGTCGTGCCCGCCGCGCTGATAGACCATGCAAATGTCGAGGCCCGATTGCCCGACTTCGTCGACGCGTTGCGCCGCGACCCGAATCTCACCGGGCCGGTCCGGGTGCTGGCGGAGTTGGCGCTGCGGCGACGGCCGATCCTCGAGGCGATTCCCGCCGAGCCCTCAGGCCGGAGTGATTCGCGAGGATACCGGACGATCCGTGTTCCCGGCCTCACCCATCTGACGATCCGCGTGCAGGACGACACGGCCGGGAACATCGTGGTTTTTCCGGCGCTAGGAGATCACGGCTTCGCCGACGCGTTTTCGCGGCGGTTCGCTGGTCAGGGCGCCGCGGACGAGGCAAGCCTCTTCGCGAAGTTGTTGGGCCGAGGACCGGCGCACCTGGCAGACGCGTCCGAGTTCGCCGTGGTGGCACGCGTCGGCGGCCGGTTGCTGCCTGCCGAAGCGGCGCCCGACACCGACGGTCCGCTGCCGAGGAATCATCCGGCCGCGGCACACGCGCGCGAATACAACAGCCGCGCCGAATTGCTTGCTCACCTGGTGAAGCTGGGCCGGGGCCGCGTCGAGATCGTTGAGCACGGACCGCAATCGACCAGGAAACTTGTCGTATCCCGGAACGCGAGTGGCGATCTGGTAGCAGTCGACAAGAACCGCGACGACGTGTCGCCGTACGGTCTCGCCGAGAGCACGTCGCTGCGGGCGGTCTGGTATGAAGACCAGCCACAGGACCCGACTCCCGCATACCGGGACAGCCTGCGAGCGCAGCTGCTCGCGGCTATGGCGGACATTTCGACCGAATTCCCGGAGCTGCTCGGTTTCGACCTGTCGGATCCGGACGGCGACCGAGCGCGTTGGCGGGCCGCCGTCGTGGACGCGACAGTTGTCGCGGCGGCCGAAGTCAAAGCGGTGCACCAGGATTTGGATCGGCACCGCGCGGAAACTGTCGCAGCCGGTCTCGATACGTCGCCCGGAGCGGACGCACTGGCACCCATGCTGGCCCGCCTCGCCGCCCGCAAACGGGCGCAGGAACAGTTGCGGGAATTGGCCCGGGTCGCTGAGTGGTATTTCACCGCAGAAGATCGAGTGACCGATCTCCAGGTTCGCCCGGGGGACGTGCTGGAGGGCCTCGGCCAGGCAGTCGACGACCATGTGATGATTGCCCCAAGCTCTGATGGATATGAGCTGCTGGTCGCGGCGACACCGGGAATGCACAAGCATTGGCTGCGCGAGCTGGCCCTCGAGCACCGCCGCGCAGGTTATGCCGACGCACTGTGGAACCCGCGGCCCGTCCGTTGCTTCGAGGTCGCGCTCGACGGTTCGGTGCGCGAGATCCCATCAGGCATCGTTCTAGGGCCTGCGCGCGACGACTTCCGCCGTCATGTCGAGGCGGAACTGGTGGAGGCGCTGCTCGCTACTTCGGAACCACTGCGTGGATGGCCGGGCAGCCTGGCCATGGACCGGCCTTACGGGATGGCCGGGATCGTCGCCCGGCGCGACGATCCGACCCTGTCATCGGTCGACGCACTCGTGGCGCGAGCGTTGTTCGACGGCAAGCCGCCGACGGACTGGGCCGCGGCCGACCTCAGGATCCAGCGCTGGCTGGCCGCGAGCGAAAACCACGCCCTCATCGAGGTCGACGTCCCCGGTTTGCAGACCGTGACTGTGCGCGGCGTCAAATACGGTCGTAGGTGGGGGCCTTCGCCGCCGATCGGCGTGTCCGACGCCGCAGAATTCGTGTCACTGTACCGGCCCGGACTCAGAGCATCGACCCAACAGCGTCTGGGCAAGAAGGTCGCCGACCATATCCTCGACCCAACGCGCCACGCCCGGCCTAATGGGAGTTGATCGGTTCGTTCTCCTTCGGTGGCTGGATTGGGGAAGGCTGATCGCCGAGCCGCCGGTCGGTGAGCACTCTCCGCGCCTGGAATGTGGTCCGATTCCTAGAGCTAGATCGTGCCCTGGCCGGTTGGTGAGGCCGCCTGTAGCGCTGATGGGATGTCGTGCCGGTCGAGCACTGATCCATTAGGTCGCCGCCGGGTTGCCTTGGGCTCCACCCCTTTTCCGCTGATCTACACGAGATGAGGTGATCGATGATCTTCGTCGGCGATGACTGGGCCGAGGATCATTACGATGTCCACGTCATGAACGAGGCCGGCACGCGGCTGGCCGCGCGCCGCCTGCCCGAAGGGCTAGCCGGTATCACCGCCCTGCACGAGCTGCTCGCCGCGCACGCCCAGGACACGAACCAGGTCATGATCGGCATCGAAACCGACCGGGGTCTGTGGGTCAACGCGCTGGTCGCAGCCGGATACCGGGTCTATGCGATCACCCCCTGGCTGTGGCCCGCTACCGCGACCGCCATAGGCGAAATCCGATGCCGCGGACGCGAAACTGCTCGCTGATCTGGTCCGCACCGACCGCCACAACCACTGCCCGATCGCCGGGGACAGCCGGGCCGCCGAAGCGATCAAGGTGCTCGCCCGCACACACCAGAACCTCATCTGGACCCGCACCCGCCACACCAACACCCTGCGCTCGGCGTTGCGCGAGTACTACCCCGCCGCCCTGGAAGCCTTCCCCGACCTGGGCGACCGCGACGCCCTGGCCGTGCTCGGGGCGCGCACCCAGCCCGGCCCAGGGCGCGGCTGTGAGCCTGTCCGCACTGCGGTCCACTCTCAAACGCGCTGGAAGACAACGGGTGACGTACCTGGTGCGTCAAAGCCCCGCGCAAGCTAGAGGGCCCTCGCCGGGTGGTCCGGTCTGAAAGCCGATGCTGCTCGGATGTTTTGGCTCGAGCAGCGCTCGGAGAGCGACATCGCGGCTGAGTTTCACATCGACGGCCCGCGAGTCCGACAGCGCCTGCGCGCCGCCGCTCATCTGCGCGATGCTGCTGGCTTGCCCCAGGCGTTTCCCGACGTCGACACCTTCCTAACGGGGATGAAGCTGAAGGTCCCGACGTATGACGACGCGGTGTTTCATGCCCGCCTGGTGGAGGGCTGGTCGACGTATTGCCGGTTGGTGCAGGTCGGTGAATCGTGGGAGAGGAGGCCGCTGACGGCGTTGGTGGTGAATCAGCGCACCTTGGCAGATACGTTTCTCGGCCCCGGGGAGATTCGTCATGGTATGCGTCAGCTCTTGCCCGGTCGTCGCGCGAGCGGCGACCGGGCAAGAACTCAGTGGTTGGCTTCGTCAGAAGCTGGACGAACCGGTGATGACGCAAATTAGGGCCGTGCCCGGGTTGGCCAGTACTCCGGGGAGATCACACGCACTCGCGTGGTCCCCGATCGGCTCATCGGCACGGGTATCCACGGTCGGCGAAACGATGGCACCCTCTGCCGCGACGCCCTCTGCGTGACTTGGTGCAGCGCTGAAATTCATTGCTAGCCCCGTTGCGGTGATTGCGACTGCGACGGAGACTTTGGCGATACGCACACTGAACCTCTTTTCGTTCTAACGAAATAACGTGCTCTCTACCAGGGAAAACGACAATTGGTGCGGGAACTGCCGGTGTCTGTCAAGGACGTAACCGGCGCCAAAATCATTGTGATCAGATCCATGTCGGGGATATACCTTTTTGTTGGGTGTCCCATAAGCTAACGCTCCACTTGGTGACGGTCGAGCAATGTTTCCAGCAGTGGTAAACCGATGCATAGCCGCTTGGCCAAGTGGTCCGACGAGCCCAAAGCGGTTGAGGTCCGGACACGCTCACTCAGATCGGTCCCGACGGGTCGTCGCCGCGGAGCGCTTCGGCCAAGGCTTGGGCCTGATTCGGGGTGATCCCAAGCGCGATAGGGATCTGGCGCGGGCTGTAGTGCGACGAGCAGATGGGCACCGGATTGTCCCCGGCTACCATCCACGACGGTTCGGAATACCCATCGTCCATATCGGTCCCGAGCAGCTCCCGTGCGAACCGGGGAGCTACGTCGTCTGGTGCACCGCAGCGAACGAGGGCGCGCACGACGACCTCCCATGCGTCCTCTGGCGTGGCGGCGTCCCCGAGCATGGGCAAGAGAAGCAGAAGGCGCTGTGCCGGATCGACGAGGCCCTCGGCGTCAGACGCGTTCTCCGGCACGCTCGCGGCGATGGCGGTCAACTCCGTCCAGGACAGTCCCGGCCCGGCCTCCTCGGGCCCGCACTGCCCCAGATGCCCGAGACGGTCCCACGCAGGGTGGCGTACGACGAACTCGACTGTATTCGTGTCCTCGAAGTTGGCATAGACGACGAAGGTTGTGTGTCCGCCGCCGAAGGCGACCCGGAACACAGGCCACGGTTGCTCGGCATCGCTGAGACGTTCCAGCATCGGCTCGAACACGGACGCCGCGACGCCGTATTCATCTGTGTCGGCCGAGAGATCGCCCATCGTCACCAGCAGGTGAGCAAGCCAGAAGGCCGGTTCGCGGGCGAGCTCCTCACCTGCGACCAACTCGGCGTCCGTGTACTCCGGGACGTCAACGCTCTTCGTGATGTCGCTCATATCGCGAGAGTATCGGTCTGTTCCGACATCCTGGCAGTAGCCAGCGGGCTCGCGAGGACTCCTGCGATTTGGATGCGAGAGCGGAGTTCGAGTTCGGCCAGGAACTTCGAAACGTGCTTGTCGACGGTGCGTTTCGACACCGAGAGGCGATTCGCAATAGCCGCGTTGGTGCATTCCTCGGTGACGAGATCGGCGACGTTGTGCTCAGTGGGTGTGAGAGACGCACTTGTCCTGCCCGTCCGAGCGAGCCCTGCGGGCGGGCCAAACGCCGTGTTCTCGGAGTCGAGCCCGAACTTGCGCCGAGTCTCGTTGCGCGCCAACGTGATCGTACAAGCGCAATGCAGCGCCGAGGGCGTCGCGGGCTTCGTTGCGGCGACCGGCCACTGCGAGTAGCGCCGAATGCCGCGCCGCATGGGCAGCCACCACGAGGCGGGATCGGCTGGGAGGAACCCAGCGATATCCCTTCGAAGAGTCGAACACCACTGCCGAGCAGCATCGGCACCACGTGCGCCACCATCTCGTCCAAGAGACTCGCTTCCAGGCACCACCGGGCCAGGTTCGCCCCGAAGATGCCGACCGCACCGGTGTCTGGTGCAGCCTTGGCCGTCGCACGCCACCCGCTATGCCTGCCGACAGGAATGTGACGTGAGGGTCGTCCGGGACCTCCTCGGGCCGATGAGTCAACACGAACATGGGACGAGTCGACCATATGCGGGCATACCGAGACATCGGCCAATCCAGCCAAGGACAGTGCAAGGAGCCTTCGACTTTGCCTCAGCGCTGGCGATGGAATTCGATCGCGATCTGAACCCGGGATTTTGCCGCGAGCTTGGTCAGGATGCTGGATACATGAGATTGAACGGTTCGCCGTGACAGGACCATTTGAGTGCCGATCGCCGCATTGGAGTGGCCCTCGGCGACCAGCTTCGCGACCCGGTGCTCGGTGGGAGTCAATGCTGCCCAACCTGTTTTGGGTCGGTTGCGGGGGCCGACCTGACCGAGGCGGACTCCATGTTTGCGCAATGTTGATTCGGCGCGGGCCATGTCCCAATACGCGTCGAGCCGTTGATAGTGCGCGATGGCCGCTACCAGCGATTTTCGTGCCTCGGTTCGATCTCCATCGGCCGCCAGGCTGGCAGCGAGGGCTTCGCGAGCCAATGCTTCGTAGAGCGGTCGCCCAGCGGTGCGGAACGCGTCGGCCGCCGCGTCGAGCAAGTCGCGCCGACTATCCGCCAGACCGCGGCAGTACAACGCTGTACCGCGGCGGCTGTGCGTTGGTGTCGATGTCTCGGCCAACAGTTCGGCTTTCGCTGCGATCTCCCGGGAGAGTGCGTCGTTGTCGCACGTGAAGGCAAGACGAGCCAGATCCGGGAACAGGTAATACAACGTCGGCACGGCCATGGTCTGCGTGCATATTTCGGCGAGTACTTGCTGGGCGTGTTCCAGTTCGCCGTCGCGTTCGAGGAGGAGGGCGTGAGTCCACGCCTGCCACGGTTTTCGGTCGCGGCTGCCGAATCCCTCGGCCGACGAGCACGGACGGACCGCCGGGCTCATGCCACGTCGCACGGCGATCAAGTCGGCCAAAGCTAGCCCTGTTGGGCCGAAGTCCATGGGGTCCGGAGTGTCCGCGCACGCCTCGATTTCGGCCAGACTGTCATCCCAATTGCCGGTGAGGAAATGGATCCGTGCCCGAGCGTACAAGCTCGACGCGATGAACGTGCCCTGGTGTTGGTATCCGTGCAGCACCGCTACTGCATGAAGGTCGAGAGCTTCGGGGTAGCGGTCCAATTCGGTAAGGCTGTTGCCTTGCAGCGTATAGGGATCGAACTGATCCGATTTGTCATCGAGTGGTTGCGTCTGGTAGCCGTGCACGACGAGTTCGCCGTAGCTCAATGCTTCGTCCAGCCGACCGCTGACGTAGGCCAGGGATCCCAATGTCACCGCAGCGTGATTTCCGAAGTCGCCGTGCGTGAAAGCATCTTTCGCTGCGAGCTCGGCCGGTTCCAGCCGACCGAGCAGATAATGGCAGATGCTGGCAAGCCCGGTATAGCGGGAGAGCTCCGACTCGGTGAGTACATGCCGTTCCGTCACCTGCCGAATCGTCGATATCGTCTCCTCCAGCTTGCCTTGCCCGATACAAGCCATCGTGAGAAGCCACCAGAGGATTGCGGTGAATGACGGCAGTTGGTCCAAGGGCTCGTTCGACCGCAATAATGCGCGAATCGACGCTTCGGCTTCACTCGAGCTGCCTTTCGTCAGCAGCGCGCGAATATTGTGCTCCCACAATGCCCGATAGGCGTTGGACACACGTGAGACCCTCGGTAGGGTCCGCTCGATCAAGTCGACCGCGAGTTCCGGTGCCCGGAGGGCAAGCCCGCTCATATTGTCGAGCAGCCAAGTTTCCATTGCCGGGTTGACCATATGGTAAGCAGCTTGCACCAAGTGGCTCGCGATGCGCTCGGGGGAGGCCTCGTTCGCCGCTAGTATCAGCGCGGCCCGATCGTGCAGGTTCCGCTGGGTCGCCTGCGGCACACGCTCAGCCAGGACTTGTTGGATGAGATCGTGGCGAAAGGTGAACCGTTCTGGGGTACCGGCCAGCAATCCGGCCTCGAGCGCCAGCTTCACGACGGAGTCGATATGCCCAGCGGGAGCATCGAGCACTTCCGCGAGCTCTATCGTTGCAATATTCGGCACTAGCACAGACGCAACCGACAGCACCTGACGTGCGGACGCGGGGAGCAGCGCAAGCCTCGCCTCAATGACATCGTCAGGAGAGTTAGGTGGCTGCCTGACGGTCGGAAGCGTTGACGTAGGGATGATTCCCGCCAGTATTTCGGTCATATAGAGCGGATTTCCGCCAGCCCTCGCGACGGCCGCCAGCTCGACCGGTTCGGGTGCTCGCCCGAGCGTCTGTGCCACCATTGCCACCACCGCGGGCTCGCTCAACGGTGCCAGCTCGATGTGGTGCCCGCCGGTCGAATCCAGTTCGGCGAGGACCGTCGGCAACTGCGATCGACGAGTTGCTATCAACAGCAGAACCGGCTGCTGGACGGCATATCGGCTCAGGTGCTGCAACACCTTCATCGTGGAGCCGTCGGCCCACTGCACGTCGTCCACGATGACGGCCACTGGAGCTGTGGCGCACCAGTGGTCCATGAGGGCCAACAGCGACTCGGTGATCGCGAGTTCTCGGCCGAGCAGGCCACCTTCCGCTCTTTCGACCCCGCTGAGCAGCGTGAGTACTCTGTCAATGAGCGGTTCGTGTGGCCCGATATGCCCCTCGAAACAGGCACGCAGGCCGGCGAATGACACGTGCTTGTCGAGGCGGGTCGCCGCTCCGGCAAGCACCCGGAAACCCCGGTGTGCCGCCTCGTTGCGCAGCAAGCTCAGCAGCGCGGTCTTCCCGATGCCGGGCTCGCCAATAATCGTCGCGACGTTGCCGTTGCCCGCCTGTACCTGGGTGATCAACTCTGTCGCACAAGCGATTTCGTCCATACGGCCGTGTAACTCGCCGTTCGCGCTGCCAACCACAACCGTCAGTGTAAAGATTCGAAACTACCGATCGGGAATGCCCACGTGAGGGAGTACCGGCCCTTGACGTGCGTTGTGACTGGATACAAGACTGCCGTAGACCTGGCCTGGGAGGACTGGTTATGGAGGACTCGAGGCAGTTGGACTATCTGGATCCAGCTGTGCAGAACGTATTGTCAACGGCAGCCGCGCTCGGGCCGAATATCGAGCCCGTTGAACTCGCGATCATCCTCGACCAGCCTTTGCTCACGATATGGGCGATGCTCGACAATGCGGTGGACTGCGGTGTTCTGCAGCATATGGGTGATGAGTTGACCTTCCGGAACAATGCACTACGCACGACCTTCGCCAATCGTCTGTCCGCACCGGACCGCGCGCATATGCCCTTGCACGCAGCTCGGCGGCTCATCCCAGCCGGCGTAGCCGACCAGCGAATCGCACGCTACTTGTTGGAAGCCAGGGCATCGTTCGACCAAGACCTCCTCGAATGGATTGCCGCAGCCGCGGCCGTTCTGACCTTGCAGGACTCGCGACTCGCAGTCCGCCTGCTGGCACGAGCCTGCGCGGTGGGGCTACCAGACGACGATATCGTCGAGGTGTTGTCCGTGTGGCGGGTGCGAGCGCTGCTGCGCTGCGGTCGCGCTGCTGCGGCGGTCCCTGCTGTTCGATCGGCGCTGGAGCACGCACGCCAGTCGGATCGTCACCCTCGCGAGGTCGCCGACATGGTGTGGCTCTGCGCGTACGTGGAATACACCCAAGGTCGCTTCACCGATGCGCTGGAGACAATCAATACGGCAATCGATCGGGTCGATCGCCACGAGGCTGTGCGAGGCAGATTGTCCGGTCTGGCGGCCCTGATTCTGCTGGCCCGTCAGCGCACCACCGACGCCGAGGCAGCCGCTGCCGAGGCTATCTCGGTTGGCGAGTCGGAAAACGACACGACGGCAATAGGACTCGGTCGCCACGTGCTGGGGATGATCCGCTACCACGAGGGCCTATTGGACGAGGCCATCGAATTGGGCAACGAAGTAGCCGACGACCACCGCCATTGCGGTGTCCTGTTGCAGTGGCGCCCACTGGCATTCGACCTTTTCGCGGTTCGCGCTTTGGCTCTGATCGAGTTGGGCCGCACGACCGAGGCAGAGGACACGCTGAATCGCTCCTTCGAACTCGGTCGCGTGGAACCGGGAATCGACCCACCGCAGTCATGGCGGGCTCGTGCAAGGCTTCGATTCCTCGCTGGCAGCTGGGACGCGATAGCCGAGGGACAGACCGAATCATCTTCGCCTGTAGGAGCCGACGACCCTACGACGCGAAGCTGGTCCACACTGATCGAGATCAATCGCGGCATCATCGGCGCGGAAGTATTGGATCCGGCCGATTTCCGCGAAGCCTCGGACACCTGCGAGCAGCAATTCGTGTGGTCATGGGCTCGAGCGCTGGTAGACGAAGCAAACGGACAGTTAGCGGACGCGATCAAGCGACTGGTAGTGCTCTGTGATGACACGGCTGACGGTGCCGCGATGGCGTTGCGCTATTACGTCTATCCGGACCTCGCTCGGATGGCGTTGACTGCCGGAGATTCGAAGATATCAACAGAGGTGGCCTTGCTTGCTGAGCAATGGAAGAGTCGATATTCGACTGCCGCCCGCCGTGGCACAGCACTCCTTTGTCGCGGGCTTGCCGACAGTAAGCCGACATTGGTCGAGTCGGCCGAAGCCGAATTCCGCGCCGCGGGCCGTCCACACTACGTCGGGCAGGCGTGCGAGAACCTGGCTACGCTGCTCGGCGCATCGGGGCGCCGGGACGATGCACGTGCCGCGCTGTACCGAGCGGTAGATCAGTACTCGACCCTCGGGGCGGCAATGGGCATCACACGGGCCGATGCGCGCTTGCGCCAGTTCGGAATTCGTCGAGGCCGCAACCGTCTGAGCGGTCACACCAACACCGGGCAGCCAGCGCTGACACCTGCCGAAAAACGCGTGGCAGAATTGATTGCCCTGGGCCACAGCAACTCGGAAATCGCGGCTCGGACATACCTTTCACAACGCACAGTGGAGTCGCACGTCTCGGCCATACTGGCCAAGCGCGGCGCACAATCACGCGTGCAACTGGTGGCCGATGCCGAACAGTGACTGCAGGCAACACGCCAGCACCCCAACGGATCATCGTCGAACAAGTAGCAGCTGTCGTCGCTCGAGGATCGGTGCGGGTGGCGCCATGCGCGTGCCCGCACGGGCGCGCCGGCGTATCGGAACCGGGCAGCGAAATGGCGGGGGCGATGGAGCCCCGCCGATCCGGCCCGCCGCCGGGGCCGACCACCAGCATGTCCGAATAGATCCTCCAGCCGAGCGCGGTGTGCGGCGTCCACCCCAACCGCGACAGCACATCCTGCACCAAGACTCGACCGCTGACGTCGACCCGGTGGATCCCGCGCCGCCACTGCAGCTGCGGCACCGGGGCCATACGGACCGGACGGTCCCGGCCGCCACGATGCAGCGGCGCGGTCCGCTCAGCCGTGCTCGGTAGAACAGGTGTCAGAAGATCGGGTGTCGTCGGAACTGCTCGCTTCCCGTGTCGTTACCCCGTAACAGCACAAATCCTGGAGCGATTTCGCTGGGATACAGTGTCCTAATGCCCGAAAAAGCGCATCCCACACCAGTGGTGCGTGTCGAGGCGGCCACGACTCCCGACGGTGCCACCGCAACCGGGGGAACCGATACCGACCTGCTCTCGCTCGCATCGCAGCTGTGTTTTGCCCTGTACTCCACCTCCCGATCGATGACCGCGGCGTACCGGCCGTTCCTCGAGGCCATGGGGGTGACCTATCCGCAGTATCTGGCCCTACTGGCTTTGTGGGAACGCCCCGCGATGACCATGAAGGAACTCGGCGAACAGCTGCGCCTGGACTACGGTACGGTCTCCCCGCTCATCCAGCGGCTACAGGCGCACGGTCTGGTGGAGAGCGTGCGCAGCAGCCACGACCGCCGTGCCGTCGAACTGCGCGCCACCGACGCCGGACGTGCGCTGCGGCCCCGGGCGAAGCAGATGATCGAGGCGGTCATTGCCGAGGTCGGCTATCCGATCGCGCGCCTGGTCGAACTGCGTGACCAGGTCAACGCACTCGGCGCACGCCTCGACGCCGCCACGGCCGAGCGGTCCGACAAGTAGCTCGACCCGGGGTGCTCGTCCGGACGCTCCGAAGTGTCTGCCTGATCAGGCATCCAGAATGCGGGCCTGACGATCCACGACCGGCGGTTCGGTGGACCAGGGGAAGTTGATCCAGCGGTCGGTGCGACGCCAGACGTATTCGCAGTCGACCTCCGAATGCGGTTTCTGATAGATGACCGCGCAGCGGACCTCGGCGACGTGGTCGATGCAGAAGTCGCGCACGAGCTTCAGGGTCGCGCCGGTATCGGCCACATCGTCGGCGATCAGGACCGTCGCACCGGCCAGATCGACCGCCTGTGGGACCGGCGGCAGCATGACGGGCAGGTCGAGGCGCTGATCGATGCCGGTGTAGAACTCGACGTTCATCACGTGCAGGTTCTTCACATCCAATGCGTAGCCGAGCGCGCCCGCGACGAACAGGCCGCCGCGCGCGATCGAGAGGATCAGATCCGGTTCGAACCCGTCCTTGGCGATTTCGGTCGCGAGTTCGCGGCTCGCCGTCCCGAACAATTCCCAGCTCAGCACTTCCCGATCCGCCATGGACCCTCCATCTCCCTCGCTACCGCTGGCTCTAGAGCATACGACCAGCTATGCGGTACTCCCGCAGATGGACCGCTCGATCCGGGAATTAGGGTGGACGGGTGCGGATCTTTCTGGCCGGTGCGACCGGCGTCATCGGAACCCGATTGCTGCCCTTGCTGATCGAGGCCGGACATGAGGTGGCGGGGATGACCCGGTCGGCAGCCAAGGCCGACCAGGTGCGTGCCGCCGGTGCGGAACCGGTCGTCTGCGATGTGTACGACCTCGACGCGCTCACCGCCGCGGTCGTCGCCTGCCGTCCCGACCTGGTGATGCACCAGCTCACCGACCTTCCCGACGATGCGGCGCTGCTGCCGGAACTTGCCGGTGCGAATGCGCGCATCCGGGGCGAAGGCACCCGCAATCTGATTGCCGCCGCCCAGGCCGCGGGCGCGAAGCGTTTTCTCGCTCAGAGCATCGCGTGGGAGCCGCCCGCCGGTCGCGGCGCGGTGATCGAGGCGCACGAGGCCGCGGTGCTCGATATCGGCGGTGTGGTCGTGAAGTACGGCCAATTCTATGGTCCGGGTACGTATTACGAAGCCGAGCTGCCGACCCATCCGCGCGTGCACGTGGATGATGCTGCCGCGCGAACGGTTTCGCTGGTGGACGCGCCGAGCGGCATCGTGGTTATCGCCGATCCCGCCTGACCCGTGGCGCGACCGTGCGACGACAGGCGGTCGCGGGTCGTGGCCGTGCCGGTCGGTTTGCAATACGGTGGCACAGGGCCGATCGCCCGGATCCGCTCACACCCACCGAAGGAGACCCGCTTGCGCAACACGCTGCTCCTCACGTCCGTACTCGGTGCCGCCCTGGTGGCGATGTTGCCTGTCGGCGCGGCGGGTGCTCGGGCACCCGGCGACGGTCCGCTGAAGGTGCAGGCGACCACCGGCACCGATCAGATACCGGTCACGGGCGTCGCGGTCGGCATCACCACGTGCTCCGCCGGACCGGTGCTGGCCACCTTGACGACCGGCCGCGACGGAACGGTGACGCAGAACTTCCCGAACGGCTGTTACCAGGCGCAGGTCACCTCCGTTCCCTCCGGCTGTGAGCTGGCGAGCATTGCCTACGTTCAGGTCGACGTGGCACCCGGCGCGACACCGGTCGCAAGCTTCCAATTCCGCTGCGCATAAACCGATTTCGACTGGGAACCTTGCCTCGCGTGCAGCTTGGTCACAATTGACCGGGCCGCGGTGATCCGTGACTCCTTGGGAGAGTGCACAGCCGCCCAAGACGATCTGCAGCGTAGCCAGGCTCTGGATGTGGGTAGGCTTGCAGCTCATGAGGTTCGGTCCGGTGGGGGTGACTGCGTTGGCCGTGATCGTGTTGGCCATGTGTGTGGGCGATACGAGACCGATCTCGGCCGGAGAGGACGACGTGATGCGGCTGCCGGACGGCGAATCCTTGTTCATCAGAACCGATTTCGCTGACGATGCCGCGTGGGCCGAAACTGTGAACGCGGCGCTGCAGCCGTGGGATCTCGGTGGCGGGATACTCGCGTACGCGGGCATTACACCGGTCGACGACCGTCGCTTCGAAGCGCTCACGGTGGAGAAGTTGGAGAGCCTTCTGCCTGCGCCACCGCCCTACTATCTCTTCCTGGTCGACAAGCGAACGGTCACCGATCCCGAACATCCGATTCTCGTCGTGGATACGAGTCGGGGGAACACAGACGTGGTGGGCTTTCAGACCTTCCGCGTGGTGCCGAGCGAGATGGCGGCGGTAGAGAACAACCTGTCGCTGGCGAACATGGACTTCGAGGACTTCTCCACCAATGTCGACGCGGATGGCGTGTTCCGCGGCTTCTGATGTGGATCGCCGAATGTCGAACCGTCGAGAAGCTCCCTGGGCTGGCGGCGCAGTGCCGCACCTCCGGTAGGCGGCACACCTGGTGTGCGGCTACGACAACGGGTGCGCAGTGTCCAACGCTCGGCGCGCGTAGGCGCGCACATCGGCGTCGGTGTCATCGATCGCCAGCTTCAGTGCGTCATGTGCTGCCCCGTTCTGTGGCCAGGTGGCCAGCGACAATACCGCCGCCTTGCGCACGTCGAGGTGTGGATCGCGCAGGGCGTCCGACAGTGGGGTGACCGCGAAATCCGGGTCCGCGCCCGCGAGACCACGGGCCGCGCCGACCCGGACCTGCCATGCGGAGTGTCCGAGCGCATCGGCGAGCAGTTTCGCATCATCTGCTGTGACAACGAGATTCGCGAAGGCTGCCAGTGCGGCGGCGCGCACGAGCGGATCCGGATCCTCGGCGAGTTCGCGTGCGGTGCTCGCACCGTGACCGCCGATCGTCGACAATCCGTATGCGACGGCGATGCGGACCTCACGGTTCTCATCGGTGGCCGCCGCGGAGACGGCCTGCCGGTCATCGAGGGATACCAGCGCTCGCACCGCTTCGATGCGCACCCGGTGATCGGAATCGGTCAGTGCCGCGACGAATTGCGCGGCCGATCCGGATCGCCGGGCCCGCAGCAGATCGACGACGGTCGCGCGGACCACCGGATCGGGGGAGTCGAGTCGGTCGGCTAGGCCGTGCCAATCGGGCAGCACCTCCACGAGTTCGCGCAGACTCGCCGCGGCGGCCGCGCGGACGGATGCCGCGGTGTCATCTAGTGCACCGATGAGAATCGGAGCAAAACCCTCGGGGGTGTTCTCGGTCAGCACCGAAAGTGCCGCCACTCGAACACCCGCGTCCGGATCGGCGAGGTAGGTCGAAAGGTCTTGCACCGTAGGCGAATCCAGGGCGAGCAGGGTGACCAGCCGGGGTGACGGCGGCGTCGTCGATGTGCGCACGGTGCGTGGTGCGGCGGCCGGTGCGCGGCCACCGATGAGATCGGGTTGCCGAACCGGGACCACGGTCGAATCGGCCGAGGGCAAATCGTCGAGGCCGGGCACCGGTACCAGATACGGCGCCACCGGGCGCTTGCGGAATTCCATCGCGCCGTCGGAGCCCTTGCGCAGGTTCAGGTGATAGCGCCACTCGACGTCATCGCGTTGCGGCAGATCGGCGCGTTCGTGGTAGAGCCCCCAGCGGGATTCGGTGCGGGTCAGCGAGCTGCGTGCCGCCATTTCGGCGCAGTCGCGAATGAAGGAGACCTCGACCGCGCGCATGAGCTCATGCGGTGTGCGGGCGCCGATTTCGGCGATCTCACCGCGCATCCGCTCGAAAGTCTCGACCGCAATGGACAGCTTCGCGGCCGTTTTCGGCGGCGCCACATAGTCGTTCACGAATCGGCGCAACTTATATTCGACCTGGGGTTGCGGCGGGCCATCCGGCTGGCGCAGCGGGCGGTAGATCAGTTCGTGCGCCTCGGCCAGCTGCGATTGCGGAAGGTCGTCCGGGGCATCGACTTCGGACAAGGTGGATGCGGCATGCCCGCCCGCCAGATCACCGAAGACGAACGCCCCGATCATGTAGTTGTGCGGTACACAGGCCAGATCGCCCGCCGCGTAGAGGCCCGGCACGGTGGTTCGCGCATGTTCGTCGACCCAGACGCCGGATGCGGAATGTCCACCGCACAAACCGATTTCGGAGATGTGCATTCGCTTTGCCCTGTGCCTTGGCCGCCTGGACCGCGCGCAGCAGGCAGGTCGGATCCGCGGCGGGCTGTGGCTCGGCGCTGTCGAGCCAGAGCTCACCGGCCTGCGTGGCATTGCTCACCGGACGCGCGCAGACCGGGTCGGTACCGGTGACGCGGCTGGGGTTGACGGCGGACGCCACCGCCTGGTCGTAGTCGCCCACGCCGTTGTCGGCGAAGGCTCTGCGCAGCGGCGCGGGATCGACGAACTTATCGATATCGAGTTCGGCGAAGTCGCCGATCGACTTCAGGTACTGCACATCGCCTTTGAACGCATCGATCAAACCGGGCTTGAGCGTGGTATCGAAAGACGTTCCGCCGGGCCCGTTGTAGAGGTACACGACCTCCTGCGGCAATCCGGAACCGTCGGCGACGATCTTGGCGGCTTCGAACGGCTTGTCGTTCAGGAACTTCGTGGCATCGAGCTGGGCGGCGAGGAAGGCCTGCAGCACCTCGGGATGATCGGCGGTGTAGGAGCGCCGCGCGACTACGCCGTGGAAGGTGGGCACGCCCAATTCCGCACCGTCGTAGAGCAATTTCGCTTTGTTCTGGAAGACCAGCAGTCCGGGCCAGGCGACGAACTGCGCGAGCGCGCCGACCTGGTGCGATTCCAGTGCGGTGGCACCGACCTGCGGCTGCTGGTTGAGCACCTCGACGCCCTTGGCCGGATCGACGCCCACCCGCGAGAGTGCCTGCACCAGGGTGCCGTGTCCGGCCGAGCCGACGCTGGCCGAAATCTTCTGCCCCGCCAGTTCGCCGATTGTGTTCGCGGTCGAATCCTGGGGCACCACAACCATATTGAGCGCGCCCTTCGGGTTGTATCCGGTCACCGATACCAGCGCCGTCTCGGCCCGATCATTGGCCCGGGTGCGAGATCCGTTGATCAGTAACGGATAGTCGCCCATCGAGCCGATATCGATCTTCTCGGCGAGCATCTGCGCGGTGATCGGTGCGCCGGTGTCGTAGTCCTGCCACTCCACCTGGTACTTGGCGCCGTCGCTGTCGGTGATCTTCTGTAGCCGCTGTTCCAGATAGCCCTGCGCCTTCAGCAGGGTGCCCGCGGTGACGGTATTGATGGTCTTGGACTGGTAGCCGACGACGACCTTGACGGTTCCGGCCGGGGTGCTGTCCGAACTCTGCAGCGAGCAGCCCGCCACGGCCAGTGCGACGGCGAAGAGCAGAGGAGCGAGGCGTTTCTTCATGGGGGACTTCCGGATTCGGTGCAGATACTTCAGCGGATCAGATACGGCATATTGACGGTGACGGCACCGGTGGGACATCTGGCCGCACACGGGCCGCAGTACCAGCACTCGTCCACGTGCATGAAGGCCTTGCCGTTGTCCGGGTTGATGGCAAGCGAGTCGAGCGGGCAGATCTCCACACACAGCGTGCAGCCCTGAATGCACCGGGATTCGTCGATGGTCACCGGGATATCGGTACGTTGGTTCGCCAGTGCCATCAGATGACCTTCCATTCGGATGTGCTGCGGATCAGACTGCCGCGCATGGTGATTCGGTCTCCGCGCATGCGGATGTACTCCAGATCAACCGGTCTGCCGTCATCGAGACGGGTCAGCCGCTCGAGCATCAGCAGCGCGGCGCCCTCGGGCGCCTCCAGGGTGGCGGCGGTGTGCGCATCCGCGGTAATCGCTTCCAGCGCGAGATCGGCCGAGCCGAGTGGTCCGCCGCTGATCTGTTCGATGAGCACGAAGATGTCATTGGTCTCGAGATCGTGACCGAGGACCTCGGTGCCGATATCGGGTGCGAGATAGGTGAGATCCAGGCTCAGCGGCAGATCCGCGAGATAACGCAGTCGCTCGATATAGACCACGCGCTCACCGGGATTCAGCCCCAGCTTGCGCGCGACCGCGGGCGGCGCGGTGATGTGCACGGCCGCACGCACCTCGTTTCGTACCGTGCCGTGGCCCTTCAGCGTTTCCTGTAGCCCGAGCAGCGCGTCGAGCCCGTGGTCGTATTTGCGCCGGGCGACCCGGGTGCCCACCTTCGGCACCCGATCGATCAACCCTTCGTCCTTGAGCAGTGCGAGCGCGTCCCGCACGGTATTGCGGGACGCGTCGTATTCCGCGGCGAGCTGCTGTTCACTCGGCAGTGTCTCGTCGAAGGCCCCCGCATGGATCTGATGACGCAGCACGTCGGCTATCCGGCGCGCCTGGTCGGCCCGCAACCGTCGCACGGGCGTCGCCTCGGCTCCCACCTCCGCCACCTTTCTCTCGCTGACCTGCATGGACAGCGACGATAGTTGGCGCGCCAGCCCGCCAGATCCGCCCAGCGGGCCGGCCAAATCAGGGGATGTTATTCCGCCGCCCACCAGTCGCCCTGACCTGGGCGGATGCGTGCCGGAATGGCGATTGCGCCACCCCGTTCACGGTCGGTGAGTTTTGATCACACAGATTCGAATGACGCATCGAGCGCGGTACGGAACAACGTCTCGGCCTCGACGATCGCCTCCGCGAGGGCGGCGGGCTCCGGGCGCAGTCCGGCTACGGTGGTGTCGATGCCACGCCGCTCCGCCCGCTGCAGCAGGCGCTTCTCGTTGGTGGTCCATTCGCCGCGCGCGGCCAGCACCTCGTGCGCCGTCTGCATTGCCGCGGTGGCCAGGGCACCCGCGACCTCGGTGAGGTGGCCGCGCGGGACATGGGCACCCCGGGCGCACAGCGCGGCCACGCATCGCCCTGCTGGTCTTGTTGAATCAGCGGGTGGCGGGCCAGCGGTTCCGGCGCGGATGAGTTCAGGGATTATCCGGATGGTCGGCCAGGGTGGCATCACTCCGGCGGGGGAGACGAAATCCCCACCCGGGGTGATGTTCTCGTGGGTGCGCATCCCTACCATGGCGGGCGTGGCTGTTGTTGCCGGTGTTGTTCGCGGTCGCGCTCTGCTTGTCGCAGGGGTGTGCGCGTTGTTGGTGTCAGTTGGGGTGGGTTCGGCGTTCGCGGATGCGCCCGCCTCGGGTGCGGATGTTTCGGTTGCACAGTCGCTCGGTGATCGGGAGCTCACGGTCGTATTGCGCCGGGTGACCAGTGTGCCGGGGCCATTGCGCGTCGATGTGGTCACCCATGCCGGTACCACCGCCGGGCGGCTCACCCTCGCAGTGACGCCGACCGGCGCCACCACACGATCGACACTGCCCGCGCCCGGCGCGCCCACCGCCGAGGCGGTTGTGGATCTCGGCGACACACCCGGAATGTATTCGGCGACTGTGCCCATGGATCGGGCCGGGCCATGGGAATTGGCCATCGGCGACGGTGCGCGGGTGGCACGGATTCCCTTCGTCGTGCCCGCGCAGGTGACCTCGCCACCCGAACGGTTGGTCTATGGCGGATTTCTGGTGGCGGGTGTGCTGCTGCCGGTCGCAGCGGTGCTCGCGATACGCGCTCGGCGCAGCGGGTGGGCGCTGCTACCCGCCGCCGGGATGGTGGCCGGGATCGCGGTATCGGTGACCGCCGCGGTGCTGTCCTCATCGCTGCCGCTGCCTCCGCAACCCGGTGGACAGCTCGAGCCCACGGTGGACAATGTCACCGATCCCTATGCCCTGAATCAGCCGTTGCTATCGGACTTCTCGCGGCCGCCGGTCCTGCTGACCATTGCGGGTGGGCCGGTGAATGCCGGACGCCCAGGCGATCTCGACCTGGTTCTGATCGATGCCGCCACCGGAGCACCGGTCGATGATCTGCTCGTCCATGACAGTGCGCTGATGCATCTGCTCGTCGTCGGACCGTCCGGCGGTCTGTCGCATCTGCATCCGATTCGGATCGGGCCCGGTCGCTACCAGGTTCATCTGCGGTCGCCGGAGGCCGGGCGATATGCGGTGTCGGCGGAGTTGGCGCGGCGCGGCGGTGGCGTTCAGATGGTCCGTGCGGCAAGCGGTTTCACTGTTCTTCCGGGTACTGGGGCACCGCAATCCGTCAGTGCCCCGGTGCATCTCGGTAGTAGTGACAAGAACACCGCGACCATTATCGACGGAAATCCGGTCAAGATCAGGACGACCACGCCGGTGGCCGGAGCACCGATCACCATTACCGCCGAGTTCGGCGACAGTGCCGACCTGCAGCCGTGGCTCGGCATGGTCGGGCACATGATCATGGCGGGTCCACTGCCATCCGATACGGATATCGCTGCGGCCGTGCAGAACTCGCCCATCTGGGGGCACGCTCACTCGATGGGCGCGACATCGATGGAGAGCATGCCCGGCATGAATATGTCGGGTATGGATATGCCGGGCATGAATATGACCGAGCCCGCCGCGAGCCGGGGAACCATGCTCATGCCACCCGTCAACGGCGATAGCACGCCCGACGAGACGGTCGCCGCATACGGGCCCGACGTTCCCTTCACCTACACCTTCCCGCTCGCGGGCCGGTATCGACTCTGGATCCAGGTCGAACGGCGCTACACAGTGCTCACCGTTCCGATCGTCCTCGATGTCGCGACGGGAGCACAGCCATGAGCGGGTCCGAATCCGCGGTCCGGACAACCGATCGCCGTCTGCTGCTGGCCGGGGGAGCGGCGGTCGTTATCGTGCTCGCCGCCGTCATCTGGCTGGTCTGGCCCAGTCCCGCTGGCCCGCTCGTACTGAAATCCGGTACCCCGCGCCATCTCGTCACGGTCGCCATCGACAACCTGCGAATCGGCAGCACCGATATCGACATCACTGTCACCGACCGTGCCGGTGCCTCGAAAGACCATGTCGCAGTGCGAATTCAGGCGAACCAGCCGCTGATGGGACATGCGGGACAACCCATTGCGGCGGTGCCCGCCGGGGCCGGTCGTTTCCACGCCGCGGCGGTGCCGCTGATGATGACCGGCCCATGGGAGCTTCGCCTATCGATCGATGAACACGGCAGCGTCGACGAACTCGCGGTACCGCTGTGGGTCGGTGGCTGAAAGCACTTGCAGATCAAGACAACCGTCGGAGCACGAGAGAGATGAGGACCGCCATGAGCACGTCAGCACCACCCGATGCGACCGCGGCCGAGGCCGGACCGGCAGCAGATATCACCGCCTCCGATAACGGCAGCGCGGCCCGCATCGGCGCCTGGGGCGTATTACTCGGCACCGCGGTCACTTTGGTCGGTCTCAGCTGGGATATCCAGTGGCACAACGAAGTCGGCCCCGACACCTTCTTCACCCTGCCGCATCTGTTCCTGTACTCCGGCAGTGCCATATCCGGATTCGCCAGCCTCGCCATGGTGGTCATCGCCACCGCCGCCCAACGTGCCGGTCGGCCCGTACCCCGGCTCGGCGGCACCCCCATTCGGGTCTTCGGCAGTAATCTCACCGCACCGCTCGGCTATATGATCGCCGGTGCTGGCGCCGCATTGTTCCTGCTCTACGGCCTGCTCGATCTGGAATGGCATTCGATCTACGGCTTCGACGCGGTACTCAACACCCCGTCGCACGTCGCGCTGTTCCTATCGATCTCGCTGACGATGATCGGCAGCATCATCGTCTTCGCGGCCCATCGTGACCACCGGTGGGGACAGCTCGGCATCGTCGTCGCGATTCCCATCCTGATCACCTTTGCGCCGATTCCCACCAACGCATTGAACAATCTGCACCTGCCCGCCGATCCGACGATCCTCGGCATCGTGCTGTTCGGACCGATGCTGCTCATCCTCGGCGCGGCGCTGCTGGCGCGCACGGGCGCCGCCATCGCGATCGCCGCCGCGCTCGGCGCCATGCAGGCGTTGCTGTGGTGGTTCTCGCCCTGGGCTGCGCAAACCTATGCCTCGGCCATTGGTCTACCGCTGCGGGACGGTCTCACGGGACGACCGCCGGAGCTGCCGGTCATGATGCCGATGTTCCTGATCGTCGCGGCCGTCGCCGTCGAGGCGCTGTTCTGGCTGGCCCGCAACCGTGGTTTCGACGCCAGGAAGATCGTATTGGTGGCCGGTGCGGTGACCGGCGTGGTCATCGGTGTGACATTTCCGCTCCAGCTGGCTTTCACCCATGCCAGCTCGCGTATAGCCGTCGGCGACGTCGTGACGATCACCCTCCTCGGCATTCCGCTCGGGCTGCTCGCCGGATTCCTGGGCGGACGGTTCACCACCATGCTGCCCGCGGTGCGGGAGGCGTGATGAGCATTGCATCGCATAGCGATTCGATGAGGGGCGGTGGCCGGGTGGCGGGTGGGCCCGTATTGCGCAGACTCGTCGTCACCGTGCTGACCATGATCACCCTGTCCCTGATCGCGGTCGCCCCTGCGTCCGCCTACGCGCCGGTCGATATCGTGCACACCGAGCGTGTCCAGGTCGGGCCGTACGGTGTGACCGTAGGGTTCTCGACCTGGCCGATTCGCGCGATGAAATCGCTGGACTTCACCTTCATGCCCGACGGCGGCATCGCCTATAAGTCCGGAACGCTGCGGTTGACCGGCCCCGCCGTCAGACCGGGCCGCCGCGCCACGCCGCTGGTCCGCCATCCCCGCAAACGCGATTCCTGGGGCCTGGACGTGAAGGCCTTCGATGCCCCGGGCACCTACACCTTCACCTTCGCGATCGACGGTCCGCTCGGCCACGGCGAAGGCACCCTCGACAATGTGACGGTCCTCGACCAACCCGGACCGCCCCTGCCGCTGAGCTGGACGATCGGCACGCTGCCCCTGCTCGGTCTGCTCGTATTCCTAGCGGTGGCCTGGCGTCGCACCCGCCCCGGTGGTCGACCGCTGGTGGTCTGAGCGCGCGAACGCACCGCGATCCGGTTCGGGTCGCGGTGCGTGGGCAGGTCAGAACCAGGGCGTCGCGCATATGCGGAGTCGGCTCGAATGGATTGCTGGGCAAGCGCTTTCCGGATTCGGCCGTTGCTGGGTAGATGCGTGAGACGCTGAACGCGTGCATACACGCGGCAGCGTCGTGACGATCTCACGGAGGGTTCATGCGGTTCGGAGCCGTGCTCGCTTCACCTCACCTCGAGCCCAGGAATTCCGCGATCCGGGCGGTGAGGGCGTCGGGTGCCTCGCCGTTGATCGCATGTGAACGGCCGGGCCAGATCTCGACTTGTGCGGTCGGGATCATGCGTGCGCGCTTGGCAGCTCGGTCGGGGTTGTGCACGATACTGGCGCCTGCGATGATCGCCAGCACCGGAGTCGTGATCGCCATCAAGTCGTCGGCCGAGGCCAGCGTAGGACGCGGCTGATGTTGCTGGAAATCGCGCATGCCAGAAGCGATCAGGCGCGCTTCGGGGATGTCGTCGTCGACTGCCACTCCACCGGAAATCCAGCTCAGCAGCCGGTGCCGGATCGGCTGCGGCATCCCCGGCAGCACACTACCGAGAGACACCGCGACCATCTTCCACGTCACCGGAGCGAAGGTCATGGCCGGATCCAGTAGAACCGTCGAGGCCAGCCGCTCGCGCCGATGGATGGCGCACTGTGCGGCAAGCCATCCGCCGATACTGACGCCGAGCAAATGCACCCGCTCGACGCCGAGCTGGGCGATCGCCTCGTCCACCCACGCCGCCTGGTCGCACGGACTGCTCATCGCCTTCGTCTGCGCCGAGGCACCGGGCTCGCCGATACTGTCGATCGACCACACGGTGCCGATCTCACGCAGGGACTCGACATTGGCTCGCCACATCGGCGTGGATGCCTGTCGGCCCGACAACAACAGGATGGGCTCCGGGGCGGGCGGCCCGAACCGGTACGCCGTCGTGTAACCGAATGAGGTGGCAATAGTTCGAATTTCCTCAGCCTGCGGGAGCAAGCGCATACCGGCGCGATAGGCCGAGGTGAACCGAGCCCTCCCTGCATCGCTACGGAAACAACCAATCCCATCCGGCTGCGGAGCAACTGGTGCACATTCGGGCAAAGTCCCGGGATACGAGCCGGGGAGGCCGGCACCGGTGGATTCAGAATGCATAGCGGTGGTACTGAGCCATCATCCGCACCGCGGGAGCCAGCGACATCAGTTTTCCGATCAACCGGTAGCCGCCGGAAACACCGCGGCGGAACGACTCGGAATCGAAGACCGAGATCGCGGCGAGCGGACGTAGGCCAGGAACCTTGGAGACTATGTCGTCGGGGCCGTTGATCGCCCAGTGCAGTGTTGAACCGGAACGCCGGACGATGGTGTTGATCTTCTGGGACCGGATCCCCAGGGAGTTGAACGCATCGAATTGAAGTTCGCCGCAAGGGAATTTCTCAACCACTTCGCGGAAGAGGCCGATGCCCTCGGCTTCGGTCAGGTACATGGTGAGGCCCTCGGCGATCAACAGCACCGGTTGGTCCCCGGCGATGGCCTGCAGCCAATCCGAACTCGTCACAGAGGCCGGTATCCGGTGGTAATGCTCGCGGGAGGGATACAGCTTCTCGCGAAGATCGATCACCTCCGGGTAGTCGACGTCGTACCACTCGACCCCTGGCCCGGGGGCCAGCCGGAATACGCGGCTGTCCAGTCCGCAACCGAGGTGCAGCACGGTGGCTCGCTGATGCCGGGCGAGGAATTCCCGCGCCCAGGCGTCGAAATGCACCGTGCGCGTGGTCACGCCGAATTGGTTGCGGGCCGTGATGCTAGTGCGGTGCCAGTCGTAGTCGATACGGCTGACCGCATCCCTGGCCCAGGTGTCGCGCAGCAATGAATTCTCGGCATCGGCGTCCAGCGCCTTGGCATACAACGTCGCGAGCATCGTCTGAGGCGCCCCGCTCATGTCGACACGGATCTTCTTGCCAGCGGGCAGACTGCCATCCATTGAACACATGATCAACATATTAAACACTCGTTCAGCATCTTGGACAGACTCGGCGTCCACATCATTCGACGTCGCTGAACAAGCCGTCCGAACGTACTGCTCCGCGGAGCCCGGGGCCGCAGTCCCTCCGCATCGGTCGTGACGCGAACAGTGTTGCCGACCAAGCGCATCGCGGCCGGGGGTAGGTGCAACCGTGTTCCCCGGGCGTGACGGGTGATGCGGCCGGGCAGTGAGAACAGGTGCAGCCGTGAGGTTTTCGGCTCCCATGACGGGCGTTGTCGATTTCGGCGACCCACGCGCGTTTTCGGACCTGGGCGTCGGCGTCGTAGGCCGGGGTCCGCACCTTGTTCGGGACCAGGTTCACCGAGTCGACGAGAGCTTCGGTGAGGGTGAACCCGAGCGAATATTGCACCCAGCGGGTATGGCACTGGTTGACGAATTACCGGGTCGCAACAGGATCACTGCGGGTTCGCCGGGACCACAATACTTTCGGTGCATCCGCCGCCAACGCGGCCACCAGCCGGGACAGGTCGGGTCCGATGTGACCGGCCCGAACATGCCCGGCTGGGTGCGCAACAGCGCCACATCCGCGGCGCAGTCACCTCCGACCGCGATCGCCAGATCCAGCACCATCTTGCCTGGATTGTGGGCGGCGAGGGGTTTGTGCCACGGTGCCAACGCTTTCGACAGACCAGTGACCAGGCCGATCTTCTCCGCGGTGCGCACCAGCAACAGCGAACCCGCCTGCGACACCGAACCCGACGCGTTTCCGTCCGCGGCCAGCCGCAAATACCACTTAGGCTCCCTCACGCAAAAGCGATCTGCTCATTCAACGCTGGGAGTGTCGAATTGTTGCAGGTAGAAGCAACTTTCGCGCATCCCAGGTGGCGACGCCTCAATTGCCGTGAACGGCGCAGGCTAGGCGTCCTCGAGGACTTCTGCGAATGCGATCACTACGCCTCCGGTGGCGTGCTCGCGGGTAGCGGCGACAAGGGGACCCGCCTCTGCGGCGGCGGCGCTGGCCGCCGCGTAGTCGGCGAAGTGCAGGTCCAGCAGTCGGTAGGCCGGGGTCGGGCTGCCGTCTTCCTTGGGCCAGACCTTCGACGTCTGCAGCCGAGTCAGGCCGGGGAGCTTGCGCGCCAGCGTCAGCTGCTCGGGGTAAGCCGCCTCGAAGGCGTCCGGGTCGGTGGGGTTGGAGTAGATAAAGCTGATCTTGGTGGTCTTGCCATGCTCGGTCATAGATGACCTCTCCGTTAGTCTCCGTTGATACCAGCGAGCGCTCCCGCTCACGGTTGTCGACACTAGCTGGAGGAATGGTTAGCGACCATGACCCAACCGCCGGTAAAACTTGCCGATCGTCCAGCGGCACAAGCCAATTCGCTCGGATCGCCGCAGAAGTTCGCCGGTTCGGCAGCGCTCGAGGACGCCGCGATCAGCCTCTCCGCAGAGAGTCAGTCGGACGACTTGCTCTCGGAGTTGCTCCGGAGTGTGCGTCTGAGCGGAGAACGGATCGTTGCGTACGGTCCGCCGCGGACTTTCTCGATGGGCTTCGCCGATGTCGGCAGCCTGCACATCATCGAAGAGGGCGAACTCGAGCTTCGGATCGACGGAGACGCACACGTCGAGCACATAGGCCGCGGCGATGTCGTCCTGCTCCCGCGCGGCGACCCCCACCACCTCAGCAACGCAGGCAAGCGCACGCAAGCGATCGTGCGGGCAAGCGCAGCAGAGAACGACGCACCCGAGCCGGCGCGCTGGCTCTGCGGAACCTTCACGATCGGCGACCCGCAGGCGAGCCACCTGCTCGGGAGCCTGCCGGCCGTGATCATCCTGGGCGGCGACCGCGCCCCAGCGCCCGAAGGGCTCGAAGTCGCCCGCAGGATGCTCGTAATCGAGATGCAATCGCCCTCTCAAGGATCAGCGGTCATGATCGCCCGCATCCTCGATCTGATCTTCATCCAGATTCTGCGCGCCTGGGCCGCCGGCAAGGACGTCGAACCGAACTGGCTGGCCGGTGCATTCGACCCGCAGATCGGTCTGACCTTGAGCGCTATCCATCGAGACCCCGGCCACGATTGGACAGTCGAGGAGCTGGCCCAAACGTGCAACCTTTCCCGGTCGGCGTTCGCCGCGCGGTTCGCCGCTCGCGTTGGGAAGCCGCCGGCCACCTATCTCGCGCAGGTACGCCTGGATGCCGCCACCGGCCTGCTCCGCGACACCTCCCTTTCGGTCGCGCTCATCGCGGAGCGAGTCGGCTACACGTCGGAGGCGGCATTCAGCCGCGCGTTCAAGAACCGCTACGGCACGCCACCGGCTCGCTGGCGACGAGACATACCAGGTCGCTGACGACCCGCGACATCGTCGGGTCCGAGGCACCGACCGTGAATGGCCGTGGCTGGGCTCGGCACTCGACGAGCCCGGACTGCCCCTGCCGCTGAGCTGGACGATCGGCACCCCGCCCTTACTCGGTCTGCTCGTGTTCCTGGCCGTGGCTTGGCGTCGCACCCGCCCCGGTGGTCGACCACTGGTGGTCTGAGCGCGCGAACGCACCGCGACTCGGTCTCGGTGCGTGGGCAGGTCAGAACCGGGCGTCGCGCATATCCAGGGCAGCGATGGGTGCCAACTCGGTGATGACTCGTTCATCCCGCAACAGGTGCGGGCCGGTCACATTGAGCGAGAGGACACCAATTGCTCTGGGAGCCGACGTATTTGCGTTCATGACCGCTGGGCCTCAACCGGCCGGCACTGAGCCGAGCAAGCACGTATCGCCTCGACCGTCGCAAGGCCGGAGGGACGGAACGTCCAGCGGGGCGGTTCGATCCAATGTCGGAACTGCGCGCCTTGGTCGGCGGGCGACGGTAACGCGACAGGGCCACGTGTCCGAACCACTGAGACATCGAGGCGATACGGCCAGCTCGCGCACACCACCGTGACGGGCGCTCAACGCGGCCGGGGCGTTGCGCGATGTTGACGATGTGCCGGTAGACGACATGGTCATGGCTATTGCTGGAGCCCGCGTTAGGTGTTCTGGAAGCGGCGAGCTTCGGCGATGAGTTCGGCGGGCAGAGCGGGACCAGCACAGGCATGATCAATGAGCAGGCTCCGGTACGGGTCGTTCGGAAGGTGCGGCGCCAATCCTATGAGATCGCGCAGGTCGTCGGGCGAGCCCGTGATCCGGGCACGGTAGGCAGCCCCTGCAGCACGAAGCGTTACTTCGGTCGGCTCGTGCTCCAGCCCCTGACCGATGAGCTGGACCGCGGTGGAGAAGTCGCCCTGTTCGGCACGTAGGTCGGCGAGGTCGAGATACAGCGACCAGTTCGTTGGGTCCAGGGCAAGAGCGCGCTCGAACGCCGCCGCGGTCTGACCAGGATCCCCCGACTTGCGCCAGGTCCCCGCCCGCACGACTTCCGTCAACATGATCCGCTCAATGGAATCCGCCCGGTCGCACAGGCCGAACGACGCATCGGTGAGACCGCAGGCCCGCAGGAAGATCGCCATCTTGGCCATCGCCTCAGGCACCGGCTCGCGGGTACAGACCACGTCGATCGCATCGAACCAGGGACGGAGCCCCTCCCGCGTGCTGAGGGTGTCCAGAGCATGGCCGTACTCCATCGTCCGCATGGCGGCCTCGGCCAGCGCGTTGGCAGTCACTCTCTCCAGGAACTGTGCATCGCTGAACCAAGGGGCGTTGGCCCAGGCAATCGTGGGCCGCGCGCCCGTGATCGAACCGATCGCCATCACCGCGCCGTCCATGTCGTTCTCGAGGAAGCTGACGTACGACTGCGCCAGCACCGTCCTCAGGGAGCTAGCGCCTTGAAAGACCTCGGCCAGGGCCGCCCGCTGTTCCTCCCACAGTTCAGCGAGCACCGCGTAAGGTTCCAGGTCCTCGGGCGCGGCGGCGATAGCGCCAGCTATGTAGTGCACGGCTGCCGTGGGGCTGCCCCCACAATGTGCCATCACCCGTGCAAGACCGACTCCGGCAGCCGCCGCTCGATTCGACATGATCCGAAAATAGGCCCAGCAGACTGGTGAAGTCGCGTAGTGTCTCCAATTGTGGTGGATTGCCGGGGCTTTGGGCAGCAGCGGTTCAACCAGCTCCCCATAACTCGTCGGGCACCGGCCGTTTCGACAGCTCGTCGATCACTGCCGAATATTATGGCGCGCAACGGGTTACGACATGCCGAAACCGCATGAGACACCATTTACATGTTGCTCAGAACCTGTGGTGTGTTCAAGCCTGGTGTTCGAGGATGTAGACGGCGGCGGCCCTAGCCGTTTTGAGGTTCTTGGTGTCCTCGTCCGGGGTCTTCACGCCGGAACGTTCCTCGACTGCACTACCCCTGGGATGGGGAATTTACCGCCTCGACCAACCCGGTCCGCCCCTGCTGAGCTGGACGATCGGCACCCTGCCGCTGCTCGGTCTGCTCGCATTCCTGGCGGTGGCCTGGTGTCGCACCCGCCCCGTCCACTGGTGGTCTGAGCGTGCGAACGCACCGCGATCCGGTTCGGGTCGCGGTGCGTGGGCAGGTCAGAACCAGGCGTCGCGCATATCCAGGGTGGTTCGGTCCATCAGCTCCAGCAGATCCAATTGTGGTGTGGTCTTGGGCAATTCGTAGCGGAAGAAGTAGCGGGCGGCGGCGCGCTTGCCGTCGTAGAAGTCGCCCTGTTTGCCGTGTGCGGCCAGTGCCTGCTCGAGCCAGATCCAGGCGAGGACCACGTGGCCGAAGGCCTCGAGGTAGATGGTGGAATTCGCCATTGCGGCGGCGATATCGCCGGAGGCGAACATCCAGCCGGTGACGGTGAGCAGGCGCTGCCAGACCGCGTCGAGTTGACCGCCGAATTCGGTCCATTCGCCGCCCGCTTCGGTGGCGGCGAGTACGGTCCGCTCGATCTGTGCGGCCAGTAGCCGCAGGCTGGCTCCGTCGTGCTGGATCACCTTGCGGCCCAACAGGTCCAGGCCCTGGATGCCGTGGGTGCCTTCGTGGATGGGGTTGAGGCGGTTGTCGCGGTAGTGCTGTTCGACATCGTATTCGCGGGTGTAGCCGTAGCCGCCGTGCACCTGGATGGCGAGGCTGTTGGCCTCCAGACACCATTGCGACGGCCAGCTCTTGGCCACGTTGGTGAGGATTTCCAGCAGCAGGGTGTGCTCGCGTTTCGCGGCCGGATCGGCGGTGGTGCGTTCCAGATCGACGAGCCGGTTGCAGTAGAGCAGCAGACCGAGCGCGCCCTCGACATAGGACTTCTGTGCCAGCAGCATGCGCCGCACGTCCGGGTGCTCGATGATCGGCGCCTGCGGTGCGGCCGGGTCCTTGGCAGTGACCGCGCGACCCTGGCGGCGTTCGCGCGCGTAGTCCAGCGATTTCAGATATCCGGTGTAGCCCAGGGCCGTCGCGCCGAGCCCGACACCGAGCCGCGCCTCGTTCATCATGTGGAACATGTAGGACAGGCCGCGATGCGGTTCACCGACCAGATAGCCCACCGCTCCGGCGGCACCGTCGGGAGTGTGCTTGCCCTCACCGAAGTTCAGCACCGTATTGGTGGTGCCGCGATAACCCATCTTGTGATTCAGTCCGGCCAGCACTACATCGTTGCGCGCGCCGAGCGAACCGTCCTCGGCCACCAGGAATTTCGGCACGATGAACAGGGAGATGCCCTTGGTTCCGTCCGGTCCGCCGGGAATCTTGGCCAGTACCAGGTGCACGATATTGTCGGTCAGCTCGTGATCGCCGCCGGAGATCCACATTTTCGAGCCGAACAGCCGGTAGGTGCCGTCGGCCTGCGGTTCGGCGCGGGTGACGATATCGGCCAGCGAGGAACCGGCCTGCGGTTCGGACAGGCACATCGTCCCGGTGAATCTGCCCTCCACCATGGGTTTGACGAAGCGCTCGATCTGCTCCGGAGTGCCGTGTGCGGCAAGGAGATTGGCATTGCCGACGGTCAGGAAGAGATACCCCGTGGTGCCGACATTGGCCGCCTGGAACCAGCAGAACCCGGCCGCCTCCAGTGTGGCGGGCAACTGCAGCCCGCCGATCTCCTCATCCATGGCGGCACCGATGAGATTCGCCTTGCCGAACGCCTCGACCGCGGCCTTGACCTCCGGAATGATGGTGACCCGCTCACCGTCGAAGGTCGGCTCGTTGCTGTCATTGCGCTTGTTATGCGGCGCGAACTGCTGGGTGGCGAGATCCTCGCAGAGGTCGAGGAAACCGTCGAAGGTCTCTCTGGAGTGTTCGCGGAACCGCGGCAGCGCCGTCAACTCCTCGACCCGCAGCCATTCGTAGAGCAGGAAATCGAGGTCCCTACGGGAGATCAATGTCGAGCGCACGGGCACTTCCTCTCGCGGTGGCGGAGCACTGGCCCAGACGGGCGTGCGCCTCGTCCGGATCAATTTGGTACGTTACTACGCATGTGTCGCGAATCGATCCCAGGGCTGGGATGACCACAACCTCCAGTACCGCCCGACCCGTCGGCCGTCCTGCCGCCGCCTCCCAGGAGCAGGTGTTGGCCGCGGCGAGCGCCCAGTTCCTGGCCTCCGAGCGGGTCGACGTCCAGGCGATCGCGGCCGAGCTGGGGCTGTCGCGGGCGACCATCTATCGCTGGTTCGGGTCCCGAGACGGTCTGATCGGCGCGGTCATGGTGTCGGAATTCGAGCGGATGGTCCTGGCGGCGCGCACCCGCGTCGACGGATCGGGCGCACCGCGCGTGCTCGCCATGCTCGACCGGGTGGCGCGCTGGATGACGCGCAGCGAGGCGTACCGGTATTTCATCGCGACCGAACAGGCCACCGCGGGCCGCATCATCACCACCAGCGACGGACCGGTGCAGCCGAAGGTGGTCGGGGTGGTCGCCGAGATACTCGATATCGCGATCGAGGAGGGCTACCAGAACCGGGTCGACACCGAGACGTTCGCGTATGCCCTGGTCCGGCTCATCGAGGCGTTTCTATATCAGGATGCGGTGACCGGTATTCGGGGCGATGTGGATCGGCTGCGCGCGGTGCTGGCGGTGATCCTGGGTCTGGATCCGGATCAGCGCGGCCCGTAGGTATCCAGGAACAGTACGGGTCCGTCACCGAAGTCGCCGCGGGTATCCATATCCAGCAGTCCCGCCAAAGCTTTTGCGGTGTAGACGGTTTCCAATTCCAGTCCGTTGGTCGCGGCGAGCTGCTGCGCGGCGATAGCGGCGGGGGTTTCGTGGCCGTAGCCGGGACCGAGCCAGTCGCGCACCATTGTCACGTCCTCCGGGCGTAGCTCGGGCACGGTGACTTCCGCGCCCCGCGCGCGCAGCACTGCCGCGGCACGGTTCGCCAGCCCGACAATGTGCCGCGCGTCGAGCGGGAGCGAATCGTTGACGATGACACCGACAACGCGGGTGGGTAATCCGGCCAGCCGTAGGCCGAGGGCCAAACCCGCTGCCGTGCCACCGGATCCGACGGCGGTCACCAGATGCGTCGGTTCGGGTAGTTCGCCCGCGGCGATCTGCGCCGCCAGCTCCAATGCGACCTCGACGTAGCCGAGCGCGCCGATCGGCGACGATCCGCCGACGGGCAGCACATACGGCAGGGTGCGGCCGCGCATATGCCGCAGCAGCAGCCACGGTGCGGCGAGGACCGTGCGCAACTTGCTGTGCGTGAAATGTAAAGTGGCGCCGGAGTTCTCCAGCCGCCGCAATTGTGCGCGGACGTGGTCGTCCACCGGTTGGTCGACCAGCGCCAGCGCGGTGTCGATGCCGAATTCCCGAGCGTAGAGCGCCGTGGCCAGACCCCAGTTGGTTCCGGTGCCGCCGAAGGTGAGGATGGTGTGCGCTCCGCGCCGTCGCGCCTCGGGCAACAGCCACTCCAGTTTGCGGATCTTATTGCCACCCCAGCCGCCCGAGCCGTATCCGCTTTCGTCCTTGCACCACACAGCGGCACCGGTGCCGAGATCGAGCAGGCGGACCGGCGTCGGCGCACCACCGAGCCGGGCAAACGGCAGGGTGTTGGCCAGTTCAGGAAAGCGCTGGTGGAGCTGGGATTCGGTCATCTGACCATTATCGGGGTTCAGCTTCCTTCGGTGCGCAGTTGGTCGAGGCGGGCCGCGCAGACCTGGTCGTGCTGGGGTGGGTGATGTATCGGCCACGGCGGCGCTGAACGGCTCGCTGCGATCGTGACGTTCCTACGTCCCTGGACATTTGCACGGGCGCGAGCGAAAGAGCTGGGCCACCGAACGAGATCGGGGGCAGCCCGATCAGGGAGCCGGATCGGTGGGCCCTGATGGGCCCACCGATGTGCGGCCGGGTGGGCTATTTGGCCGGTGCCGCCGGTTGTTGTGCGGGGTCCTTGCAGTAGGCGAGCTCGGGCGGGCAGGGCGCGAGGATGGTGGAGAAGTACTGGATGGCGGCGAACAGGGTGATGGGTCCGCCGACGGCGACGAGCCCGGTCATGGAGCCGACCGCGCCGAGGGTGGCGGCACCGAGGACACAGCCGGCGACGGCGGCGCCGACGAAAGGCGCGAGCAGGAAGATGACCGGGCTGGTGATCGCGGCCCCGACTGCGGCACCGGCGAGGCAGCCGACGCCGGCGCCGAGGATGGCGCCCACGACAGCGCTGATGGCGGCGCCGATCGTGAGCCGCTGGGTGAAGGTGCCCAGGGCTTGCGCGTCGCGGGGGTTGAGGGATTCCGCGACCTGTTTGGCGGCTTGGTCGGTAGTGATGACCTGGTCGCGGGAGATGGGCTCGCCCGGGCGGCCGTCGGTCCTCGTTGGTGTGAGAGTTGCAGTGCCGCCGTCGATCTGGGCGTTGATCGGGTGGGCCGTGTTGTCGATCTGGTACATGAGCGGGATGGCGGCCACCGGTTGATCGGTGCGGTCGGTGACGACGAGCTGGTCGCCGACAATCTTCAGCTTGCCGTCGCTGGTCGCGAGTACGGCCGCGTCGCCGCGTCGAGCGACTTCGTAGTGCACGGCGTTCGGCTGTGGGTCGGCGGGCGCGGGGTCGGCGCCGGCCGTCGCGGTGGCGAGTGCGATGGCCGTCGCGGTGAGCAGCGCGGTGGTGGTGGTTTTCCTCATCTGGTGTTCCTTGATTTCATCGGGTTTGGTGCGGACCTGGAATGTGATGGTGCGCACCGTGGTTGAGGTCACGTTGTCGATCTTCGGAATGATCGCCGGGGCCGGGTATGATCAAGATGTTCGGTTTGGTCGCGATGATCTCCTGACGGGTCGTAGTTGTCTGCGCTACTCGGTGCGGACGAGATAGCGTTGTGGTGTAGTGGTTTTCGGCCGTGTGTTCGCAGTTCACGTTCGCGGACCTTGCCGGTGGCGGTCATCGGGAGGGGCCGGGGGAAATTCGATGCGTCGAGGGCATTTGTAGGCCGCCAGCTTTTGTTCGGCGCGAGCGATGAGCGCGTCCTTGGTCGGTGGTTCCCGGGGCCGGAATGATGTTTGCCTGAATTCGTTGTCGGCAATGCCGACGAAGGCGCTGTGCGGTGTCAGAATTCAGGCTGCTCCTGCCTGGTCGATACTCATGCCGCGGGTTTCACGAGCGCGGATCATGACCGGTCCGAGGCACAGCAGGAATATCGTGGCGATGAGCCAGAACGGTGCAGTGGTGCCCCATTTCGCTTGTATGAAAGGGATCGACGCGACGACGAGAACCCCACCGAGGCATCGGCTTGCGGATTCCACGAACCCGGCGGCCGTTCCGCGTGCGCGAGTGGGGAATTGCTCGGCGGTGAACAGCTTGGTGAAGGGCACCAAGCCCGTACAGAAGAACGCGCTGACCAAGCCGAAGGTGACAGCGAGCGCAATGCTCTGGGATAGCGCGAGCATGCTGAAGCCGAATGCGGCGCCGAGGCTGTAACCGAGGAAGGTCTTCCTACGGCCGAGTCTGTCGGCGAACTGCCCCACCGCGATTGCTCCCGATGCGCCGGCGATGATTATCCCGATGGCGGTGATCAGCGCTTCCTGGGCTGACATCCCCATATCCGCGTACATCGTCGATGCGTAAACCAAGAGCACATAGGCACCAGCACTGGCGCCGGCGCAGATCAGTAGGCACACGAGGAGTCGGCCGACCAGCGGCCGGCGAAACAGGCTCCCGGCCCCGCTGCCTCGTTCGCTGCCGGACTGGTGCTCGGCCTGCACGACAGCACCGATTCCGGGATGCACAAGCTCCTTGTCGTGCTCGTATCCCGCTTCGCGTTCCATCCGCTCCACCAGTGCCTGCGCTGCGGCTACACGCCCGGTGAGCAACAGCCACCGCGGACTTTCGGGCAGATAGCGATAGATGAACGGCACCGCCACAATCGGCAGGCCGCCGAGGAGGAACAGGACGCGCCAGGCCGGATCGACCGAGAGATGGTCGATCACGACGAGCGCGGCGGCCTGAGGAATCAGATAGCTCAGCGCGAGTACCCCGGACGCCGCGGCGATCGTTCGTGCGCGAGATCGGGTCCCCAGCAGTTCCGAGAGCATGAGGTACGGGATCGTGAAGACCGCGCCGAGCGCGAGACCGCCGAGCAGGCGCATCGCGGTGATCCAGCCGACATCCGCTGACAGCGAGCACAGCATGGAGGACAGCGAAAACAGGGTCACGCCGCAGAGCAGCACCACCCGTCGGCCGTATCGGTCGATGACCCGACCGGCGAGGGCAGCACCCACGATGATGCCGCTGGTGGACGCGATCCCGAGCTGGGCAACGCCCTGAGCTGTCAGGCCCCAGGGCACCTTCACCAGCAGCAGGATCGGACCGATCACTCCAGTCTCGAACCCCTCGGCAACCCAGATTACGGTCACGAGGATCGTGGTCACCCACGCTGTCCGCGTCATCGGCAGCCGGTCCAGACGCGACAGCAGGTTGGCTGTCACCTGTGCGTCCGCCGTAACAGTGTTCGGCCGCATAAGGCCTCCTTGAAGAAATGAGGAGAGGGGGAAGAGATGAGGGAGGCGAGACCACGGTGGCCGGGCCGGAATGTCAGATCGTGTCGAGGATCATGACCATGTAGGCGGACATGACCATTCCTCCGGCTTGCACCAGGCAGGTCCGTGCGCCGGGGACTTGACGCAGGTCGCATTCACCGCGTAGCTGGCGGACTGCTTCGATCGTCAATTGCATGCCGAATTGGCCGGAATGGTTGAACGAGAGTCCGCCACCGGAGGTGTTCAGCGGGAACGCTCCACCCGGGGCTATGCGGCCGCCGCCGACGAATGCGCCGGCGCCGCCGGGTTCGCAGAAGCCGAGGGCCTCCAGTGCGACGAGCACGTTGATGGTGAATGCGTCGTAGATCTGGACCAGGTCGATGTCGTGGCGGTCGAGGCGTGCCATGGCCAGTGCGTCGTCGGCGACCGTGGCTAGTGCGCCGTTGTCGAGCCAGTCATCGGAGTACAGGGGTGTCATGTGATGTCGGTAGGTGTCGCCGAAGCCGCGGATCGATACCGGTTGCTGTGCCAGGTCGCGGGCACGGTCGGCGTTGGTCAGGATCAGGGCGCCGGCACCGTCGTTGATCTGGCAGATGTCGAGTTTGCGGAGCGGGTCGGCGATCATGGGTGAGGCGAGGTAGTCGTCCATGGTCAGTGGCGCCTGCAGGGCTGCGTTCGGGTTGAGCTGGGCCCACCGGCGGGCGGCCAAAGCGACCTGGCCGAGATCCTCCGGGGCAGCGCCGAAGCGGTTGAAGTACAGCTGGGTCAGCATCGCGTAGTAGCCGACCGGGTTGAGCATTCCGTACGGCGTGGTGAATTGGCCCATCGGTGAGCGCGGGTCCTGGACGATGCCGCCTCGGGCGCGACTGTGGTCCAGGCGCTGGGTGCTGCCGTAGGTGACCAGGGCGACCTCGCACAATCCTGCCTCGATGGCCGCCATCGCATGAACGAGATGGGTGATGCTGGATTGGCCACCGACCACGGTGTTGTCGACATAGCTGGGGTGAATGCCCAGGTACTCCGCAACCAGCAGCGCGTTTGCGCGATCGTCCCAGTGGGCGAAGACGCCGTCGATGTCGGCCAGGCCCAGGCCGGCCTCGCCCATCGCCGCCCGCGCTGCCCGGCATTGCAGCGACAGCGCCGTCGTCCCGGCGGGCGCGCGTCCCAGTCCCGCTTCACCGACCCCGACGATGGCGTACCGCCCCGCAAGGGCGCGTTTGTCTGCCATAGGTCAGTCCGTCCCCGTGTGTGCGGCGGTGAGCTGGGCGCGGACGTCCTTCTTGAGGACCTTGCCGATCGGGCTGCGCGGCAGCGTGGGCCAGAACTCGACCTGTTTGGGGGTCTTGAGGCTGCCGAACCGGTCCCGGCACATCTGCGTGATGGCCTCGGCGGTCACATCCGAGCCCGGCTTCAGCTCGATCACCGCGGTCAGCCGCTCGCCCCAGTCCTCGTCGGGCACACCGACGACCGCGCAGTCCTGCACCGCCGGGTGCGACCAGATCAGTTGCTCGATCTCGCTGGGGTAGATGTTGAATCCACCCGAGATCACCACATCTTTCGTGCGATCCACGACATAGAGGTAGCCGCTCTCGTCGAAGACCCCGATATCGCCGGTGTGATGCCAGCCGAAACGGCGAGCTTCGGCATTGGCCTCGGGATTGTTGAGATATCCCGGACAGACCAGCTCACCGCGGGCGACGATCTCTCCACGCTGACCGGTCGGGACGAAGTTGCCGTCGTCATCCATCAGCGCCACCTCGCAGATGCTGGTCGGCCGGCCGGCCGAGGCGAGGTGCTCGAGGGCCGCGGGGTCATCGCTGAGGTAATGATCCTCACGGGACAGGCAGGTGATCACTCCTGGCGCCTCGGACTGACCGTAGAACTGGACGAACACCTGCCCCCACAGCGCCAACCCTTCTTTGAGCTTGTCGACCGACATCGGCGCCGCGCCGTAGGTCACGTACTCGAGGGAGGAACAGTCACGGGTCCGGGCGTCCGGATGTGCCAGTATCCGGTAGATCATGGTCGGCGGTAGGAAGATATGCGTCACCTGCTCCCGCTCGATCAGCTCCAGGATCACCGCAGGATCGGTCGACGGCGCCAGCACATTGCGCGTGCCGAAGGCGGACAGCGCCATCGCCGTCGCGCCCGCGGCATGGGTCAGCGGCGCTACCACCAGGTGCACCGGATCCTTCGCCGGTGCGGTGAACTGATTGCCGATCCGGTAGGCGGCCAGCAGGCAGCGGTGGCTCTGCATGATCGCCTTGGGGCGGCCCGTCGTGCCGCCGGAGGATTTGATCAACGCGATATCGTCGAGATCCCGCCGGGTGTGACAGGTTTGCCCGCTATTGGCTCGCAGCCATCCCGCGGTGCTCGGCCCGGCCGCGGTGTGCTCGTCGAAGGCGATACACGCTGTGAGCGTGGGTACTTCGGAGCGGATGCGATCGATGTGTGGGAGGTACTGCTCGTGGTAGACCAGCGCCGACACTTCCGTGAAACGCATGAACCAGATCAGGTCCTCGACCTGATCACGGGCGTTGAGCGGCACATAAGTGGCACCCGCCCGCAGTATCCCGAGCATCGCCACGAACGCATCGGGATGATTCGGGGACAGAATGCCGATCCGGCCGCTGGCCAACCCTTCCTGGGTCAATCCATGCGCGATCGCGTGCGAAGCGACCACGACATCCTCGTAGCTGCGCCGTACAGTATCGGACTGCAGAAACGTGCGCTGCGGGTATCGAGCGGCACCCGCGTCGAAGTAGTCGGTGATCATCGGTCTCCCAGATCTGCCAGAGTGAATTGGGGAAGGACGGTGGTAGGGCTGACCCGCTCGAAGCACACGGCGACTCGCGCGCCGACGCGAATGCGGTCGATCGGGCAGTCCACGATGTTGGTCAGCAGCCGCACCCCCTCGTCGAGGTCGATCATGGCGACCGCATAGGGGACCTTGTCCGCCATCGAGGGATGCGCGGGAACCCGGCACACCGTGAAGGTGTAGATACGCCCCAGCCCCGCGGTCGCCACCCACTCCAGCGGTTCCGACAAGCAGGTCGTGCAGAAGGCCCGCGGGTAGAACTGGTGGCGCCCGCACTGCGCGCAACGCTGGATCACCAGCCGCCCGTCTGCCGCGGCCTCCCAGTAGGCCGCCGTCTCGGTGGTCGGACGAGGCTCCGGACGCGAGGGGTTGTCCGGACGCGGCGTGTGCTCAGCCATGGGCGTGCAGTTCGACGCCGGGTGCCACCAGTCGCACATTGTGCCGGCCCGGCATCCGTCCCAGCCCGGCCACCAGCTCCACGATCGACTGCTCGACACTGAAGGTGTCCTCGACCGGGACAAGTGCGTCGATCTTCTGGTCGTCGTACATGTACCGCAGCATCATCTGCTCCGGCGGCAGGTGTCCGTGCCGGCTGCGCAGTCGCGGCAGGATCGGGTCGAGGACCGGCGGTGTCTCGGAGATGTCGCGCGAGCCGTTGTTCATCACCAGGTCCCGGACGTTGTCGTCGATGGGCAGCGGCAACGCACCGAAATACCCGCACACATACTTCTTCACCTCGTCGGGCACCACGGCGTAGCGCTCGGTGTTCAAGACGTTCATCACCGCCTGCGCCGCGACGATCGCAGGGAACGGCGTAGCCATGACCGGCGAACCCAGCTCCACCCGGACCCGCCCGATCTCCTCGAGCACCGCCGGCAGCTTGTCCGCGATCCCGGCCGCCTGCAGCTGCGCCTCGAGATTCGTCAACGCGCCGCCCGCGTACTGCGTGTGATAGTTCGCAGGGTCGTATTCCGCGGGGACACCCACCGGGTAACCGAGCTGATCGGCGAGCTTGCCCAGATAGTCCCCGACCTCGTCGAGCAACCGGTCGTCGACGGCGACGTCGAACCCCAGCGCGCGCAGGTCTCGGGCCATCATCTGAGCCGAGGGCAGCGAATTGCCGTTGGCCAACGGATCGATCGCGGTCAGGATCTGATCCGCGCCATACACCGCCGCCTCCAGGGCGACCTGCGGACCCGTCGCGGTCAAACAGTGCGTACCCAGCTCCAGCCGGGTGTCACCGATCGCCGCGCGCAGCGCCGGCACCAGCGTCCGGGTCCGCTCCACGGTCAGGCTGCCCCCGGCATCCCCGAACAAGATCGTGTCCGGGGCGAACCGATCCACGATCTCCCGTGCCTGCCGGACATAGAAATCGTCGTCGTAGCCCGGCGCGAGGTTGAACACCAAAGCGATCGTGACCTTCGCCCCCAGCCGCTGGGCGACGCGGATTGCGGGTGCCACGTTGTCCCACGAGTGCAGCGAGTCCAGGAACCCGAAGTCACCGATGCCGTTGACGAACATCCGCTCGATGAACAGCTCGTTGAGGTCGTCGGGCTGGGGATAGAAGCCGTGCAACAGGTTGCTGCGGACAGCGCCGCGGAGTGGAGTCGTGGGGATCCGTTCCCGCAGCAGCCGCACCCGCTCGAACGGATCCTGATTCAGAAACCGGACACCGACGTCGAAGCCCACCATCGCCAGCGCTTCGACGCCACCGAAGCCCGCGTCCTCGATCTTCTTCGCGATCGGCAGCATGTGCTCGGTGCGCATCCGGGTCGCCCACAGGCACTGATGAGCATCCCGCAGCGTGCCGTCGGTCAGGGTGATCGTCCGGCGCTTACCCGTCCGGGCGTATTCGGCCTCGACAATGTTTCGGAGGTTGGTCAGCACGGGATCACCCTTCCTGTTGCAGATGGATGTGGACGCCGGGTGCGTGCACGCTCAACATCGCGTAGCGGCCGGCACGCTCGGCCACGCCATGAGCGAGGCGCTCGTAGGGTGTCGAGGACTCGTACGGCGCCACCTCCACCCGTCGCGGGACCGTGGCGATCGTGACTCCAGCCACCCAGGCCAGCAATGCATCCTCATCGCCGGTTTCGAAATCGGCTGCGACTGTGGTGGACTCGGATGACGGCAATGCGCCGACCCGCAGCTGGAGGTCGCTGCGAGCCTCGCCGTCGGGGGTGCCGTACACGCCTTGCAGCAACCGGCGCAGCACCGGCCGCAGGCTTTCGTATCTCGCCTCGCCGTCGAAGTGACACAGCGCCTGCTCGGCGATCGCGCGGGCGAAGGGGGCAACCATCGGCGGCGAGCCCATCTCACGGCGCACGGCCGCGCACTCGGTTGCGAACTCGTGCAACTCCGCCCAGCGTCCCCGCTCACGCACGACCCCGCGAACCTCGGCCGCCACCTCTCCGGGCAGCTGATGAACGTAGGTCGCCAGATCGAAGGGCCACGCCGCCGCAGCCGCAAAGCCTTCCTGGTCGGCGATATCGGCGAGGATCGCATCCGCGGCCAGCAGCTTGTCCAGGACAGGCAGATCCAGACCGGGCTGCTCGCGTTGCAGGACGCGGATCAATGACGGCAGCGACGGCAGCGACGCCCCGTTCGCCACAGCAGGCAACGCCGTGTCGATGCCACTCACACCCAGCCGGCCGGCCTCGAGCGCGACGACCGTGCCGAGCGCGGTATGGCAGCGCGTATGCAGGTCGAGCGGAGTACTGCCCAGCGCCGCCGCTAACGCCGGCAACAGGGTGTGAGCCCGGCTCGGCGTCAATACCCCGCTCTCGTCCCGCACCATCACCCGCGCAGCGCCGGCCGCGGCGAGCCATGCTGCCCGCTCGGCATAGGTTTCATCCGCCACGCCGTCGTCGGCCGTATAGGGAAGAGCGGCAATGGCGGTCAGCCCCGCGGTGGCGGCAGACTCCAAGGCCCCCTCGAGACGAGGCAGGTCCAGCAACGGATCCAGCAGGACCACCTGCGCCACACCCGCCGCGGCCAGCGCCGACAACCAGCCGCCGATCGTCGTGCGGCCGAGCACGTCGGCACCCCGACGCCCATGCCCGGTCAGCAGGTTGACGGTGGCGCGCAGCGGAACACCGCCGTAGTGCCGACCCGCAACCTCCACCCGCTGCAGCGGATGCTCGCCGCGGGCGAGACATGTGTCCACGACCGCCGGACCGAGCACCTCGACCGCCGCGAGCCCGCTGACCGACAGCGCTGCGGCGGGAGCGAGGAGCATCGGAGTATCAAGACCACCGGCCCAGACCGCGGCCTGGCCGTCGGTGAAGCTGGTGTCGGTAAAGGTCAACTGGTGGCTGCTCATGCCGATACTCCCGCCGCCGTAAGGGACTGACCAGTGCCGAGGTCCCGGTCACGTGACGGGAGAAAGACGTCCTCGACCCCATCTCGTGGTGACGTTGCCCTCGGAAAAGTCTGGGTGGGCCAGCACCGCACGGTGGAACGTCGCGGTGGTCGTCGGACCGGTGACGGTCAACGCGGCCAGCGCGGTGCGCATCTTCTCAATCGCCTCCGCCCGGGTGGTGGCATGCACCACGATCTTCGCCAGCAGCGAGTCGTAGTACGGCGAGACCGTGTACCCCGCATAACAGTGGGTGTCGACACGCACACCCTCCCCGCTGGGTGGCACCCACCCTTCGACCACCCCGGGACTGGGGAAGAAACCCCGATCGGGGTCCTCAGCGTTGATGCGGCACTCGATGGCGTGGCCAGCCAAGACGATGTCGTCCTGCGTAAACGACAGTGGCAGGCCGGAAGCGATGCGGATCTGCTCGGCCACCAGGTCGCGGCCGCTGATCATCTCGGTCACCGGATGCTCGACCTGGATGCGAGTGTTCATCTCCAGGAAGTAGTAGCTGTTGTCGCGATCGTCGACGACGAACTCGACTGTGCCCGCACCGACGTAATCCACATTCTGTGCGAGGCGGACAGCGCTGTTGCCCATGGCGGCGCGTTCGTTCTCCCCGAGCACTGGCGAGGGCGCCTCCTCGATCAGCTTCTGATGCCGCCGCTGCGTCGAACACTCTCGCTCACCCAGATGCACGACATTGCCGAACCGATCACCGATGACCTGGATCTCGATGTGCCGCGCTCGCTCGATGAACTTCTCCACATACAGCGTGGGATCGCCGAAGGCCGATTGGGCCTCCGAGGATGCGGATTGGAACGCGTCCGGGAGTTCCCCGGCCGACCCCACGACCCGCATCCCGCGGCCGCCGCCGCCCGCAGTCGCCTTGATCAGCACGGGAAAACCGATCTCGGTGGCGACCGTCAAGGTCTCGTCCGGAGTGGACACCGCCCCGGAGCCGGGCACGCACGGAACGCCCGCCTGGGTAGCCAGGCCGACCGCCGTGATCTTGTCGCCCATGCTGTCGATGGCCTCCGGCGACGGCCCGATGAAGATCAGTCCGGCGTCACCACAGGCGCGGGCGAAGGACGCGCGTTCGGACAGGAATCCGTAGCCGGGATGGACTGCATCGCACCCGGTCCGCTTCGCAGCACCAACCAGCAGGTCCGCCCGCAGGTAGCTGTGTGTCGGCTGGGGCGGGCCGATGACGACGACCTCATCAGCCATCCGCGCGGCCAGGCTGTCGACGTCCGCTTCGGAGACACCGAGAACAGTTTCGATGCCGAGTGAACGGCACGCTCGGATGATGCGGACCGCGATCTCGCCGCGATTGGCGACGAACACTCTCCGGATGTCGTGCTGAACGACAGGAATGTCACCGGTCATGCCGCGGCCTCCGCGTCGGCCGGATCGACGATCATCAGGATCTGGTCGTGCCCCACAGCTTGACCGTGCTCGACGAGGATCGAATGGACCCGGCCCGCCGCGGGCGCCGTCACCGAGTTGAACATCTTCATCACCTCGACCAGGCACAGCGTCGCGGACGCCTCGACTTGCTGGCCCGCTTCCACGAACGGCGGTTGATCCGGTGCCGGCGTGCGGAAGAACGTGCCGGGCATGGGTGCCCGGATCGCGATCATCCGATCCGGGACCTCGGACGTCGCCGGGCTGCCGACCGCCGTCGGGGCGGCGGTCGGGGCGCTGGGCGGTGCGGGCACCGGCGTCGTGACGGCCGGGGCCGCTGGGATCGGGGCCGCCGCGGGAGGCGCGACCGGCAGCGCACTCAGCGGCGCAGCGCCGGGTTTGCGCGCCTGCAGCACGACGTCTCCGATGCGAAGGTCGAGCGAATCGAGATGTTCCGCGGCATCCAGCAGTTCCAGGATGCGTCGGACGTCTGCGTGTTGGAGAGTCATGTTCCATTCCTCGTAAGTCGGGTTCCCGAGGGTGTGCGGGTCAGGCCCGCATGGTCCGCGCTGTCGGACCGAGAAGCTCGGGCAGGATGCGGTAGGCCTGCCGTACCCATTCGCACAGCATCGGTCGGGTGTCGCGGGGGTCGATGATGTCCTGGATACCGAATCGTTCCGCTGTTCGGAACGGGTTCTCCACGGGTTGGAACCGGGCATACAGCTCCTTGCGGAGCGCAGCCGGGTCATCGCTTTCCGCGAGCCTGCGCCGGTAGGCGGCTTCGACACCACCCTCGATCGGGATCGATCCCCAGTGCGCCGTCGGCCACGCGAGGCGCCGGTTGATGCTGCCACCGCCCACCGGTCCGTAGGCGGCGCCGGCCAGTCCGTAGGCGCGACGCACGAATAACGAGAGCCAGGGGACACGCGCCTGTTCCAGCGCCATCGCCGCCCTGAGGCCCTTGCGCAAGGTTCCCTTCTGCTCGGCATCGCTGCCGACGAAGGTGCCGGGCTGGTCGATCAGGTTCACCAACGGTAGGTGGAAGGTATCGGCCATGTCGACGAACCTGATGATCTTCTCGGCGGAATCGACGGTCAACGAGCCGCCGAGCCACATCGGATCATTCGCGAGGACCGCCACGGCATGACCGTCCAGACGCGCGAGCATCGTGATCTGAGATTGCCCGAAGTAGCGTCCGATCTCGAACAGGCTGCCGTCGTCGAAGACCGAGGCCAGCAACTTGCGCATATCGTACGAGTACTGCTTGATTGCCGGGATCGTCGTGGACAACCCTTCATCACGACGGTCCACCGGATCGGCGCAGGCTGTCACCGGAGGAAGCTCGTGGACGCTCGACGGCAGGTAGGACAAGAAGCGGACGACCTGCTCGAGTGCCTCGAACTCGTCGGCGGCCTCGTTGTCGACGACACCTGATCCGCGCGCATGCACACCCGAGCCCCCGAGTTCGGCGTTGGTGACGTCTTCGCCCACCGCCTTCTTCACGACTGCGGGTCCACCGGCGAACAGGTAGGAACCCTCGGTGGTCATCACCGACAGGTGGCTCGCGCACACCCTGACCGCGCCGAGGCCGGCGGCGGCGCCGAGCGCGACGCCGACGACCGGGACGGTGCCCAATAGTTCCACCATCGGCCAGTGCGGGTATCCGGGAATCTTGGTGGCAGACATCTGCTCGAGGAGGTTGACGCTGCCGCCGGCGGTCTCGACCAGCCGGATCACCGGCCAACGGTAGGCCAGCGCCAAACGCTCGACGTACTGCCACTTTTCGGGATTGGTTGCCTCCGACGACCCCCCGCGCACCGTGAAGTCCTCGGCCACGACGATCACCTCACGTCCATCGATCTTCGCCTGGCCGCACACGACATTCGACGGTTCGACCGAGATCAGCTGCCCGCGTTCGTCATAGCGGGCCGCGCCGGTCATCATGCCGATCTCACGCCACGATCCCTCGTCGACCAGTCGCGCGACGCGTTCGCGCGCCGTCATGCGGCCCCGCGCGTGCTGGCGCTCGATCTTGTCCGGGCCGCCCATCGCCAAGGCGAACTCACGGCGTTTGGCTATATCCGCTTCGAACCACGGCCGGCCGGTGCTGTCCGCGGCGCTGGTGCCGACGGTCAGGGCTGGGGAAGCCGCTCGGGATTCGATCTGGGTCATGGCGAGTATTCCTGTCTGTCAAGAAAGCCGGTCAGCGAACTTCGCGGCCGGGAGTACTTGCGCAAGGTGCGCGCGGACGCCATGTGTCGAGCGGGCCACGAGGACGCCCGCGTCGGCGAGCGCAGCACACTTTTCCTGCACGGTCGCAGAATCGGCGGCGCGGGGTGCGTGACCGAACGGCAGTGCCGCCGGCAAGGAATCACCGGCATGCCCGGCCACCATGGCGATGATCGGCACGTCGATTCGTCCGTCGGCGACCGCGCGGGCCAAGTCGTTTTCTTGTCTATTGGACGGTTCGCCGAAGACTACGACTGCGTGCGTGTTGGGGTCGCTCGCGACCAGTTCGACGCCATCGGTGAGGGTGGTGCCGACCATCGGCATACCACCGATGGACATCTGCACGCTGGTGCCCAATCCCCACGTCCGCATCAACATCGCCAGCTCGGAGGCCATGCCGCCGCTGCGCGAGACGATGCCCACCGATCCGGGCGTGAACCGCTGCCACGGTTCGTCGCCGCCGGGACAGCCGATTCTGCCCACGCCTGGGACGACGACGCCTTGCGAGTTCGGTCCGATCACCTGGCAGTTGTGCGCTCGCGCGACCTCGAGCGCCCGAAGCCAACGGTGCTGCGGAATATTCTCCGAGCTGACCACGATCAGCTCGATACCCGCCTGCGCCGCCTCCGCGACCGCATCGGCCGCAGCCTGCGGCGGCGCGTAGCTCATCGCCACTTGCCCACCCGTCGCCGCAACGGCCGCGGCGACCGTGTCGAAGACCGGCACCCCGTGCACCGCGGAGCCACCCTTGCCCGGGGTGACACCGGCTGCCACCTCGACCCCGGAATCGAGCATCCAGCGGGTCTCCAGCTGCCCCTGCCTACCGGTGATGCCCTGCACGATAAGCCCAGGACCGGCTTCGAGAAGTTGACGAATCATCGGGCAAGCCCTTCCAGTTCCTGCGGTGCCATGGCGGACAGCAGTAGGTCACAGGCATCTTCGAGCGATGCGGTGCGATCGAGTACGAAGACTCCTGGCAGGCGATCTGTCAGGGTTGCGTGCGCCTCTGCTTCGTGCGGGCCGGCCAGCCGGACGACAGTCGGTACCCGAGTTGGGTCGAATCCGGCCCGATCCGCGGCAGCAACGAACTCGAGCGCGACATCCCGCGCGTCGGCGAGACTCAGCACCGCGCCGCCGAACAGCACCCCGCGAAGCCCGGGAATACACAGCGCGGAACTGAAAAGCGTCTGCAGCTTCGCGCTACCGGCACCTGGCGACGCGTCGAGATAACAGGCGGGGCGGATGCCGTGGTCCGTCAGGTAGTCCAGTGCGAGAAGTCCCGCGCCACCACCGGTGATCATGCAGGCGACGTCGCCGTCCAACTCGAAGAACTTGATGCCCGCTCTGTTCGGCTCGGCGGCGTCGGCCTCGCGCACTGCCAGCTCGCGCGGGGTGGGCGCGCGGTCGACAACGGCATCGGCATCAACCAGCGGTGTCGGTCGCAGTGCCTGCGCAGCCGGGTGACCATGAGGGTCGAATTCCACCGCAACGCCGACGGCGACCAGGCGCTCACCGTCCCAACGGAACGGGTTGACCTCGATGAGGACGGCCTCCGCATCGCAGAAGGCGGTCCACAGGACCTGCAGTGCACCAGCGATCGCACTCCGCAGCCGCGAATCGCGGATGGTGGCCGCATCGAGCAGTGCGGCTACGACGTGGTCCGCGAGGCCCTCGGTCAGACGGACCGTCACAGCTGCCGCCCGGTGGGCGTCGAACCCGACGCCGCCGACAGCACTGACCCGTACCACGGCCCCGCGGGTGGCCTCATCCAGGGCGATGGACAGGTAGCACTCCGCACCCTCGATGTACTCCTCCACCACCGCCGGAGCGCCGATGCCAACGGTTGCCGTCACGGCGGACGAGAGCTCGTCCCGGGACCGGCAGATATGCACAAGGCCGGCGAGGCCCTTGCCGCTGCCCGCGATGTCGGGCTTGACCACCCACGGTGGCCCGAACGCCGGCTCGCCCGACGCCTTCAGCCGCTCATCCGTCACGACGGTCAACTCGGGCGTCGCGACGCCGAGCCGATGCAGCCAGGGCATCGCGGCGCTCTCGGTGGCGCGGGACATCTCGGCTCCTTTCATTCGGGCCCTCACCTGGTGGGGCCGCCCGGTTCACCCACCAGAGTGGTGCACGTCACTGATTAAAGGAAGTGTCCACCGTCGAACACCGTGATTGCGATCGTCGATCGCTCGGGCTAGGGTCCCGGCATGAGATCCGAGCAGCTGCGCTATCTCGAGGCGGCGATCCGCCACGGTTCCCTGCGGAAGGCGGCTCAGGAGGTGGGCGTCGGACAGCCGACGCTCAGCCAGCAGATCCGGCGCCTCGAGGAGGATCTCAACGTCGTCCTGCTGATCCGGCGGGCCAATGGAGTTCTTCCCAGCGCCGAGGCCAGGATTCTGCTCCCACATATCAGGCAGGCACTGCAGGCCGACCGTGCCCTGCGGGAGGAGGCCGGGCTGATCAACGGACTGCGCAGCGGCACTGTCCGTCTCGGCGCAGTCACCACCGCCAGCCAGATACTTCTGCCGAGAGTGGTCCCGTCCTACCGGAGCTCGTTTCCCAACGTCCGCTTTTCAGTGCGGGAATCCGGCTCCCAGGCGGTACGAGACAGCGTGACGAGCGGCGAACTCGACCTCGGGCTGGTCGTGGACCGCGGCGATCCGGCCGTCGGCGGAAATCTCACCGCGACCGACCTGATCACCGACGACATCGTGCTGTGCGTGTCCCGACGCCATCCCTTGGCAACCAAACCAACCGTCAGAATCGAAGACCTCGAGGGCCAGCCCTGGGTGGTCTCCGCGCACGGCTACGCCTTGCGAGAGTTGGTCGACACCATATTCACACCACCCCAGCAGGACATCGTCTACGAGACGACCAACCCGCACTCGAGCCTGCTCATGGTTGCCGCCGGAGTGGGCATCGCCATGCTGCCCCGGTATACGCTCCACGATCACCACGCCGACGAGATCGCCATACCCCTGACCGACTGGGCCCCGCCCCGGCTGACCGTCTGCATGATCCGGCGCACGGACACCCAACCAGCACCCTCGGTCCGAAAGCTCATTCAGGCACTGCTCGAGGTCAGTGCGGAATGGTCGCGCAACTATTCGCGGAAGCCGCCGCTGTCCCCCTCGTCATAGGCGCGATCGGTAGTCCGATGTTCGACACCGCACTCGGTGAGCGCCGGCTGTTGGAAGTCACCACATCATCAGTGGAGGAGTTCCTGAAAGGGCTCGGCAACGACTCAGACGTGGAAACGAACAAGGCGATCGACGTTGCCCAGGGGGTGTTGGGGCGCAAGGCTTTCGGCGCTGCGCTGCGGCAGGGTTCCCGGTTGCGCCCGGAGTTGTGTGAGGTGCAGCGGTTGGCGTTGGGCACGTTGTCCTGGAACAGGTTGCCGATGGATCATCCGGCCAGGCGGAACAGTCCCTCGCACTGGCACGAGTTGTCGGCGGCCGAGGAGCAGGTGGCGACACTGGCCGCGGCGGGATGGACGAACTCGGCGATCGCGACCCGCCGGGGGAATTCCCGCAAGACCATCGACGCGCAGATGGCCGCGATCTTCCGGAAGCTGACGATCACATCGCGCGATGACATCATCAAGCTTGTTCCCGAAGACCGGATCGGTCAGGTCCGGTCCGAAGCAGCCAAGCAGCGACTCCAGAACGGCGACAAGCAGTCTCGGCCGCGGCGGCCGTGATTTGGTGCAGCACAGGGCATTTCGCCGCAGCGAACTCCTCGACACCTCGTCCGATTGGCCGCGGGCAGCCCCGGATCTGGGCGCCGCTGACTTTGATCATGACCTGACCGGGTTCGGGTATCGGCATCTGTCGAAGTCGGCGCGGTTATTGCCCTGGGACGTGTTGGCATGCTGTGCTGATGTGTCTTCAGTCGGTGATGTGGTCGATGTCGATCATGAGATGCAGGGGCCCACGGAAGATCTGGCTTCGGCGATACGGTGGTGGGTCGTCGACCAAGCGCGGCCGTTCCACACGGCGCAGGAATGTTTCCAGCGTGAGGTTGACTTCCAGCCGTGCCAGCGGACCGCCCAGACAGATGTGGATACCGCTGCACCAGCCGAGGTGCTCGTTGTCGGGGCGTTCGGGGTCGAACCGATCGGGGTTGGCGAACCGGTGGGGGTCGCGGTTGGCGGCGCCGTACATCAGGTGCACCGCCGCGCCCTTCGGGATGACGGTGTCGGCGATTTCGACGTCGTCAGTGGCGCTGCGGCTGGGGAAGAACTGCACGGCCGATTGCAGGCGCAGGACCTCTTCGATGGAGCGCGGAATCAGTTCCGGGCGCCGCCGCAGCAGCTCGAATGAACCGGGGTTGCGCAGCAGGGTCAGCACACAGTGGGAGATCGTGTTGACCGTCGAGTCGTGGCCGGCGACGAACAGGAGAATCGCGTTGGACACAGCTTCCTGCGGGGACATCGGCCCGTCCGGGCCGTCGGTGTCGTTGACCAGATCCGACAGCAGACCCTCGCCGGGCTGGTGGAGGTACCGCTCGATCAGCTCGGCGAAGTATTGCCGCAGTGCTGCAGAGCTGGCCCTGCCTTTTGCTGCGCGGATCCTTCCTTCCTCGGTGCCAGCGTCGGGACCCAGATCCTGGCCCGCCAACATGTCATAGATCCAGGCGTGCAAGGTAGGTTCGTCGGCGAGGGGGATTCCTAGGATTTTGCAGATCACGGTCACCGGCACCGGATAGGCGTAGTCGTCTACCACGTCGAATCTTGTCGCCCCTCGGGCCTTGATCTCGTCCAGCAGCTCGTTGCACAGCCGGACGATGTCGGACTCCATGCTCGCGATCAGGTTGGGCGAGTGTGGTGGGCCGAAGTGGCGCATTACCTGTCGGCGGGCGCGGTCGTGATCCGGCGGATCCGACATGATGATGCTCGGCTGACGGCCGCCGTACGCCTGCACATCCTCGACGCCCGTCGCCGATTCGGTCTCGTCGGCCAGGGTGGCTGCCAGCGGGCTGCGGCGAATGTCGGCGCTGATCCGGGGGTCGTGCGCCAGCGCCAGCACCTCGCGGTAGCCAGTGACAACATATAGGTGGTCGGCCACTTGTACGACGGGGGTTTTGCGAAGTTCGTCGAAGAACGGGTACGGGTCGGCGCGGTTTTCGTACCGCATCGCCTCCGCCCAGGCGGTCTGTGCAGTCATGGTCCCTCCTCGATACAGCGGGCGGTGGCGTGTGTTGTCAGCTCCGCGGATGAAATTCGGCTCCCCGCGAGGTGGGGTCGTGGCCGGTGAGCACGACGTCGGGAATCTCGGTGGGCACGTGCGGGTCCGGGAAGCGAGCCGGGATCGGTGTCATGTCCCGGGGCCGGTCGTAGCCCGGTGGTGGCGGCGGGAACGGCGCCGACCGTTCGATGAGCGCGCCGTAGTATTCCAGCCATTTGCCGTGGTCGAACGTCACTGCGCCGACGATGCGTCCCCGATGGCCGTATGCGGCCGCGAAGCGGCGCTGGTCCGGCGAACCCTGGGTGAACACGATCTCGTCGCCGAACGAGCACACCCCCACACCCTTGATGTTGACGCCGAACTGGGCGGACCAGAACATCGGCAGCGGAAGGTGCGCGCGGCGCTCGGTCTCCAGACTGATCATGTTGTTGGCAGCCACCTGCGCCCCGCACACCGCGTTGTCCCAGTGCTCCATGGAAATGAAGTTGTATTCGTAGAGCACGTGCGGGGCACGTGCGATGTCGCCGGCAACGAAGATGTTGTCGGTCACCACGCCGTTGATATCGAACGCGCGGCAACCGGCGTCGCAGCCGACCCCCCAGAAGCCGGCGGCCAGACCGGCGCCGTCGAGCCACTCAATGTTGCGGATCGACCCTAGTGACGCGACCACGATGTCGACGTCGAGGGTGGCTCCATCGGAAAGCCGAGCCTGCCGCACGTGGCCTTCATCGTCTGCCTCCAGTGCCTCGACCGCAACACCGGTGCGCAGGTCGACCCCCGCATCGCGTTGCATCTTGGCGGCAATGTCACCGATTACGCCGCCCAGCACACCGACCAGCGGCCCGTCGGCGCGTTCGGTGACGGTCACCGGCAAGCCCAGTTCGCAACATACCGAGGCCATCTCCGACCCGATGAACCCCGACCCGACGATGAGGACCCGCCGCGCGCCGGCGTGCAGCGCGGCCTGCAGACGTGCCGCGTCATCGCAGGTGCGTAGCGTGAAAACGCCCTTCAGCGCGCCTTCTCGAGCGTTGAACCACGGCCGTGCGCGCACCCCGGTGGCGATCAGCAACCGGTCGTAGTCGATTTTGTCACCGTTGGCCAGCAGCACCTGGCGGTTGACCCGATCCAGGCCGGTGGCGGCGACCCCCAGCCGCCATTCGGCGTCGACCGCGCGCAGCCGCGCAAGCCTGGTGTGATCGGCCCGGACCCATCCTTGCAACACCTGTTTCGACAGCGGTGGACGATCGTAGGGCTCGTGCGGCTCGTCACCGATCAGCGTGAGCTTTCCGCGAAAACCGCACTCCCGCAAGGCTTCTGCGGCGCGCAGCCCGGCCAGCGACGCCCCCACGATCACAATGCGGCCCTCCGCCCGAAAAGTAGCCACCAGATCGGCGACCAGCGATGCGGTGCTCACTGCGCATCTCCGTCATCGGGGGTGTAGGTCTCCACGATGATCGCCTGAACCGGACACGCCGCTGCTGCCCGCAGTACCCGCTGGCGTTGCGAATCGTCAGGGTTGGGGTCGTAGGCCAGCGCCTCGTCGCCGAGTAGCTTCAGTACATCCGGCGCCAGCGGAACGCACTGCGCATACCCCAGACATTTGTTCAGATCCACCACGACGCGCATACTCAGCTCCCCTTGTGGGCCGCTTTTCGCATCCACCTTCGGTCGCTCACCCGTGGTCCGCAGACTCCAGACCAACCACCTGAATGCTACGCCGTTGATCATGTTCAACCAGGTCGCGCCGCCACGGCGCCCGAAGTACTTCAGGTTCGGCCGTGCGTACACCGCCGGCTCGGCCACCACGAACGGCATACCCGTCCACGGAGGCGACAAGCCCGCCGTGACCAGCGCGAGTGGGATCGACGCCTGGGGCTGGATCAGCGGGCGCTGGCCTGGTAAGAAGGCGCTGATCGAGGACGCCGTCTTCGGATCAGGGGGCCGGGCATATCGAATGGCGCGCCACCGCACGACCCGCTCAGGGCGTCGATATCGAGCCGGGCTCAGTCGGGCTCGATGAGGCCGTGTTTGCGGGCGACTGCGGCGGCCTCCGTTCGCGTCGCGGCACTGAGCTTGGTGAGGATTCGCGAGACGTGTACGCCCGCGGTATTGCCGCTGATGAAGAGTTCGGCCGCGATCTGCCGATTGCTCAAACCCTGTGCGACCAAGCGCAATACGTCGGTCTCACGTGGTGTCAGGCCGAATGTTCGCGGCGCGGCCGCCGCCGGTTCCGGGCGACTCACCTCGAGTGCGACCCTGGCGCGCTCGGCCAGTTGCCCGGCCGCCTCGGTCAATGGCGTCGCGCCCAATTCCGCTGCCAGTTCGGCGGCTTCGCGCAGGGGTTCTCGGGCGGCGGTGCGATTGCCCACCGCCAGTTCGGCTTCGGCGCAACCGAGGAGGCTGCGGGCCAGGTCGTAGCGCTGGCCGATGGTGCGCCACGCGGATACCGCTTCGGCCCAGGCGGCGGGATCGCTGTTCCGGGTGGCGGTGAAGACGGCACGGTGGGCGGTGTCGACCACGGTGGTGACCGGCAATTGGTCGGCGATCGACGCGAGATCCGTTGGTGCGTTCTCGATCCGGGCCGCGGTCGCGAGCAGCGGCCACACCTCGTGGTGATGGGTGGCCAGGTCATCAGCCGCCAGCGCCTCGGCAACAACCTCACCCGCACGAAGGGCTTCTCCGTCGGCGATCGCGATATCGGTTCGCAGAGTGTGCAATTGGAGCTGGTACTGGCGTGCCCACCGTCCGTCGCTCAGTAGCGCCGCGGCGGTGTCGGCACTGCTCGTCGCCGCCGCTGACGAGCCCTGTGCCAGGACGATCCTGGCGTGGCAGAGCAGTAGCGCGGCCTTGCTCAGCGGTGGCAGGTGCCCGGTGAGCGATTCATCGATGAGACCGAGCGTCTCCGGCCAGCGGCCGAGAGCGGTGAGCGCCTGGGCCCATTTCACCAGCAGGATGGGCCCGGCCTCGGCGAAACGGAAGGTTTCGTGAGCCGCTCGTAATCCCTGTTGGATCGCTTCGATAGCCGCATGGTGCTGGCCCGCCGTGACGAGTGCCGCCGACTCCCACAGCACGACGGTCAACAGCGTCTGCGGATCGGCTGCTGCGGCATGGGCCTTTTCGAAATACGTAATGGCGGAACCGGTCCGGGCGGCCGCCGCCAACCCCTGATAGGCGTAGCCGCGCGCCGCCAGCGCTGGCGTCCCGGTCTGTTCGGCCACCTCGACCGCGGCCCGGGCGGCCCGAGCGGCCCCGGCGGCATCACCGCTGAAGACACGGGATGCGGCGAGTTCGGCGAGTGCCTCACCACGCAGCACGGTCGGCGGCTGCTCGGGCAGCAATTCGAGTGCCCGGTCGAGATCGCCGACGGATCCGCCGCCGCTCTGATTCTTCAGCACCGCGCGGTAGTAGAAGAGCCGGGCGGCGCGCTCCGGTGCGGTCGTCGCATCCAGCAGTTCCACCGCCTCGTCGGCCGCCGCGACACCGTGCTCGACGATGCCACCGAGATGACAGGCCTCGACGACGCATTCCAGTACGTCGAGGCGATCGGCCCCGACCAGCATCGCGGCATCGGGCACTCGATCCCACAGTGTCAGCACCCGGTCCAAATGCGGCAGGCGTTCGCCATGTGCCGCTTCGGATTCCGCGGCTGCGGCGGCCGCCCAGGATGCGGTGACCGCGCGCGGTAGATCGCCCGCGGCGTACGCGTGATAGGCCAACTCGCCCATCCGTCAGTCGTCGGCGCGCAGCGTATCGTCGGCGATCAGTGCATGAGAAAGTCTGGTGTGCAATCGCTTTCGTTCGATCGGCAGCAGGTCATCGTAGACGGCATCGCGAATCAGGCTGTGCGGGAACTCGTAGCCGGTATCGGTGGCGAGCAGCAGCCGCTGCTCGGTCAGCTGGCGCAGCGCGAGGTCCAGCGCATCGTCGGTCAGGTCCGTGGCGGACTCCAGTAGTCCGCCGCGCACCGGCGACCCCGCGACGGCGGCGAGCCGCAAGAGCGCCTTGGCATCGTCGGGCAGACCGGATTGATAGTCGAGCAACAGTTCGGACAGGTCCGCGGGAACGTCCTCCGGTGCGCGATCGGGATCCGCTCGCAGCGCACGGCCGAGCGCCTCAACGAACAGCGGAATTCCCTTGCTGCGCTGGAAGACTCGGGTGCCAATGCCCGGATCTGGTTCGCGGCCGAGCAGTGCGGCGAGCTGGCGACCGACCTCGTGTTTGGTCAGCGGCTCCGGATTCAGTACGCGCACACCGGGATTGCGCCGCAGTCCGGCGACGAGCCGACGCAGCGGCTCGGCATCGCTGGGCCGATAGGTGCCGATCAGCAGTAGATCGCGCTGGGCGAGATCGGCGACCAGGAAGGCCAGCAGTTCCTGGCTCGAATCGTCGGCCCAGTGCAGGTCCTCTAGGACGAGCACCACCGGACGCGCGAGTGCCAGCTGCTCCAGCACGGTCAGGATCTCGCCGAACAGTCGGATCCGATCCGACTCGGGCTCCGCCGATCCGGCCCGCATTGCCAGTTCCGGCAGCCAGCGCGATAGCGCGGGGCGGGTGACCGGAAGTAGCGCGGTCAGCTCCTCGATGCCGATCCGGCGTAGCAGAGCGCGCATGATCGAGACGAACGGCGCGAACGGCACTCCATTGTCTCCCGACTCCGGGCACTGGCCGACCAGTGCGACCACATCCGCGCCGAGCCGCGACGTGAACTCGCTGACCAGCCGCGATTTACCGAGGCCGGGCTCACCGGCGATCAGCACCGTATGCACCCACTCGTCCCGATACGCCTGCTGGAGCGCGGCGACCTCTGCTGCTCGCCCGACAAAGGCACCGCGGTCGGGAAGGCTCAACACCACGCGATCATGCCTCGATCGTGGGCCCGGTGCCAATAAAGAGCGTGCGGCCCGAAGATAACGAATTCTCGTGATTTGCCAGCACTCCCGTTACCAGCAGAGTCAATGCCATGACGAACAACGACATCCGCCCCTTCCGCATCGAAATCCCACCGGCCGCGATCGACGATCTGCGCGAGCGCCTGGCCCGCACCCGCTGGATCGACGACCTGCCCGGCACCGGCTGGGAGCGCGGCGTACCCACGGCATATCTGAAGGAGCTTGCCGGTTACTGGGCCGAGAAATTCGATTGGCGCTCGGTCGAGGCGGAGCTCGATGAGTACCCGCAGTTCATCACCACTATCGATGGGCAGGATGTGCACTTCCTGCATGTGCGCTCCGCCGAAGCCGACGCCACCCCGCTGCTGTTGCTGCACGGCTGGCCCAGCTCGGTGCTCGACTTCCTGGACATGATCGGCCCGCTGACCGATCCGAAGGCGCACGGCCAAGCCGACGTGCCCGCCTTCCACCTGGTCATTCCGTCGCTGCCGGGCCACGGCTTCTCCGGTCCCATTACCGAGGCGGGCTGGCACGACGGCCGGGTCGCGGCGGCGCTGGCGGAGCTGATGGCTCGCCTCGGCTACGACCGGTACGGGGTGCAGGGTGGTGACCACGGTGCATTTCTCGCGCCACGGCTGGCCCGGCTCGATGGCGAGCATGTGCTCGGCGTGCATGTCAATGCGCTGGTCACCTTCCCGACCGGCGATCCGGCCGATATGGCCGCGCTCACCGACGCCGAGCGGCAGCGAATGGCGCGCATGCAGAACTTCCAGGACGACGGCTCGGCCTATATGCAACTCAACGGCTCGCGCCCGAACACCATCGCGCAACTGGTGGCCGATTCCCCGGTCGGGCAGCTCGGCTGGATCATCGAGAAGTACAAGGAGTGGATCGACCAGTCGCACGAACTGCCGGAACAAGGCATCGACAAGGACCGGATCCTGGCGAATGTGAGCATCTACTGGTTCACCGACACCGCCCGCAGCGTGGCCAACTTCTACTACGAGCGCTTCCACGATGCCGCGATGTTCGCACCCGCCCCGAAAGGCACCGTGCCTACCGGGGTGGCGGTCTTCAAGGACGGTGACTACGCGATCCGCCGCTTCGCCGAGAAGGCGCACAACATCACGCACTGGTCGGAGTTCTACTCCGGCGGCCACTTCCCGGCCCTCGAGGTGCCCGACCTGTTGGTCGGCGATATCCGCGAGTTCTTCCGCACCATCGGCTGATCGCGTCGCGCCCGTACTTCGCGCTGGGACTTGCGTCTCCACCAAGGGGAGACAGGAGAGTAGGAAGCAGTAGGCACGAGAGCGGCCCGGCGCCCTTCGAGGTGCCGGGCCGCTCTCGTGCTACCAGGTTCGGGGGCACGATGGAACAGAGCCGGACGGGTGAATCAGCAGCGCTGAGATGGCCGCGCTCGGTTCGACATTCGAGTTCGGCCGCGCCCATTTCGTGCCCACAACCGCCCGGAAATCCGACGTCATCGCGGATCAATCACAGTCATGTGTTTCCGCCCGGTGGTTTCAACCGGCCGAGCCAGTGCGGACCTTGGGGGCGTTGGGGTCGTATATCACAGCCTCGGAATAGCCGATACGTGTTGGTTCGGTCGGCAATTGACTAGTTCTCGAGGGAAAATCGTCGCCCAGGGACGAATGTTCAGTTGTCACATACGGTGGGCACTTCACCCCTTCGACTTCCACCGATTCGTGGGGTCGAACCACCACATTGAAGGGGGTTTCGGTTTCTGATGCGGTGCCGATGATGCGGCAGTGCTGCCAGGCTTCGATGAGATAGGTGTCGTCGGTGTCGTTACGGCAACTCGTGCCCGAACAAGACACCCCCTCGGGAAAGGGCCGCGCACTGGCCTGCGGGGCCAGTCCGACGACGGTGGCTGTGAACACAGCGCCCGCGATACCCGAGACAGCCAGCAACCGGTTGAACAAATTGATCGTTGTCCTTTCGACTTTCCTGCATGTATGTGACATGCGCGATTACCGACCACTGCCGCACCCGGCGGACCCGGCGTCGATGGCGGCCAGGACGGTTGCCCGTCCATCGCAGTATGCATTCGCCTCGATGGTGGGAACATCCGCCGGTAAGCGCGCGTCGGGGCAGGTGTCCAACGGTCCGAACCACTCTGTGTGTTCGATCAGGGTTCCAGATACAACCGTTCATTGGGGAGACGCGGGTAGCCGCTGGCGTCGCCGAGGTCCATGGTCACTGCATCGGCGTGGTGCCGCGACTGATGCTCTTGCATATAAGTCAGCGCCGCGGTGAGGCAGGCGGCGAAGTCGAAGCGTGCTCCGTGCAGGAACACGCTCAGATGCACATCCGGCTCTCCTGGGTTCGGAGATACGTTCGCGCTCACGGGTTCTCGCGATCGCCAAGGCTGGCTGACAGGGCATCTATCGCGTCGTCGTTGCTTCGGTCGTTCTCGTAGTCGGCGCACCAGCCGTCCTCGTCCACCTCGGTAATCCCGTCGGCGGTGTGGCAGAGCGTGACGCTATCGACAGGTGCGAGATTCAATTTCTCCGGCGTGTGTTCGTGAAAAGCCTTCAGCAACGCCGCCACCGACGGCGCGATCTCGGTCCTACGTTGCCGTTCAACCTCATTCATGGCGCACAACTCCGAAACCGCTGGGCGCGAAGTCGGCGCGGTCGTCGAGGACCCGCACACCGTCCACGGACCACTCGAGCATGAGCGTCCCTGCGTCGCACCGGCCGGCAGTGCTCTGAGCAGGCGCGGATCGTGTCAACCACCACAAGTCCGGACGGTCGGAAGGTGCATCGGGGTGGTTCGATCCAGCGCCGGAACTGCTCACCTTGGTCGACTGGTGACGGTAACGCGACAGTGCCACCGGTTCGCACCACCGATACGTTCAGACGGAACATCTCGGCGAACAGGAGTACGTCATCGGGGATGTCGGGCCTGACCAAGTATGTCCAGCGGTTCGAGCGTGGATGCGACAGGATTGGACCAATGTCCGAACCCTGGTGCTGCATATGTATTTTCACGGCCTGGCCGAGGTGAGCAGGAAGCATCAGTGCCCAAACGTGTTCGGCCTTCATGATGATGCAGCCCAAGTGCGGGAGACAGGAGGTTCCGCGCCGGACGGGTGGCCTGACGACGCCGTTCGCTACGCAGCTGGCGAGCATCGCGGCCTGCTCGGCCGCCGTTGAGGCGGCCGGATGCCCTGCCCGAGATGGCCAGTCGCGCAACGCTTTACCGCCCATTCGGCGCGTGATACCGTGCGGAACTGCCAGTGCGAATCACGGGGGTAGTCATGGGTTTGAAGGTGTCGCCGGAGGAACTTCGGCAGGCCGCCGGTGAATTGACCAAGCTGGGTGACGACATCATCGATACGAACAAACTCCCACATCTCGGGGCCAGTCGCGGAGTTGGCGCATTGCCAGGTTCTCCCATCGCCGCGGCCCTGGCGAATGCGGATCCGGCCAGCGCCTCCGCCAAGTCCGTTTTGCAGGGTCGGCTCGAGGAGATGGCGAATCTGCTGACCACTTCGGCGAACACCTACCACGACAGCGACACAGATGCCGCAGCTCGACTGGCAGCGCTCGGTGATCTCAACTCCGGCAGCATTCAGAAGTAGGCACGATGGAACGCCCAACCCGCGACCAGGTGATGTCCTGGGACGCTAGCCCGCTAGCAGATATCGCCGCAGACGCCGACAAGATAATGCAGGGCATCGATGCGGTCGCTGACGGCATGCGCCGAACGGTCTCCGGCATGCATTGGTCCGGTGAGGCCGGTACGGCCGCCAATAACCGCGCCGATCGCGAATACCAGCAGATCCGGACGATTGCCTCGGCTTATGAGGAGCTGGGCACCGCCTGCAGAACAGCGCACAGTCAGATACATCAGGCGATCGGCGATATCAAGTCGACGGTCCACGCGACCGAGGTCGAGCCGGTCACTGTCGCCAATGACTGGTCGGTTCTCAACATGGCAGACAAGAACGAGGCCGAGAACATTACCGCGCGCCTGACCGGACTCGCCGACACCGTCGGTTCGGCCATGGATGCCGCCGGGAAGGCAATCGCGGCGGCTGTCGACATCCTTGCGTCACTCGCTCCTGTCTCCGCGGGCTTGAGCGGCACTCGGGCCGATCAGGATCTGACCGATTTCCGCAATGGCACAGCGACTCCGGAAGAGCTCGCAAGAATTCAAGCAGCCACTCGCTTGACTCCGGAGCAAAAGGAGGCACTGGCCGCCGGCAGGCCGGTCGAGCTGTCTCAGGGCCAGTTCGATTATCTGAGCCATCTCATGCGGTCCGAGGACGGCATGACGATCGATGATATCGCGAATATCGGATCCCATCTCCCGTCCGACCAACAGCAGCAGTTGCAGCGCGGGATCGCCGACAGCATGCAGCTGATATCCAATCCGCAGGTGCACACAGCAAGCGTGGATGGCAGCGGGAACTGGCCCGACAGGGGCGGTATGCAGCAATTGCCATCCAACGTCCGAACGGTGCTGACAGAAAACCCTCTCTGGACCAGCGGACCCAATACGACCAACCCCGACGGGGCAATGTATCCCGGTCCGAACGTTGGATATGGAAGTCAGCTCGACAAACTGGTCGACATAGCCGATCGAGGCGACAAGAGCCTGGCCAAGGGCTCCGATCTCGACCGAGGCCTGATCAAGCAGGCATCAGAGATCGCGACACTGAACAAGGACGGAAACCACGACTTCGCCGGACTTTCCGATGATGGCACCAAATCCAGTGCGCTCGCAGACAAGATGCTCCGCTTCGTGAGTTACGATCATCAGGCCGTGCATGATTTCATTACCGGAGAGAACATGAACTCGACCTGCACTCCGGGCGGCAGCTATAATGCCGAGAGCCATGTCCTCGATATCCTCCAAAACGAGTGGGGCAAAGACCAGCACGGCGCGGAGGATATTTTCGATTGGATCGGCAAAGAGGCCGGGTCACACGATCAGGCCGAGCAAAAATTAGCCGGAGAGTCGGCCGAGCATCTTGCCAACATAATCTCCCACAACGAGGCCACCCTGGCCCAAGACATGCCGGGCCGCTCGGACCACGCAGCATTCGGCCAGATCAACCCCGGCCTCGACATTGCCATCAGTGAGGCGCTCAGGGATTACATTCCCAACTTCGCGGGCGTCAATGAGTCAGGTCTGCTCGTCAACCACTACGCCCATAATCTCGATACGGCGGGCGATCACCACGACGGCGTCGGAAGCGACGGCAGCAGGGTCGACCATCACCCCGGCGACCTTTCGAACTTGTTCAAGGTGATCGACTCCAACCCCAATGCGGCGGCCGTGTTCAACAGCCGCGCCGCCGAGGTTGCCGGCCAACTCGACTTCCAGGCGGGCACGGGCAACAATCCGCACGCGGCATACCAGGAGGCCCAACTCACCGGCGCTATGCAAACCGGCCTGAACGACGAATTATCATCACTCACCAAGATCGACCACCAAAACACTCTCGACCAGCAGACAGCGGACTACAACGCCAAGCTCGAGATTGCCGATGTCGTTACCGGAGCATTGAATCCAACCGGTCCAGGAATCTCGACTACGGCATGGGTGCTCGATCCGGTCATCAAAGCAGGGGTCTCCGGCCCTGACGTCTACTCGATAAACGAGAAACCCACTCATTGGAGTGATGATCTCGAACCGGTTCGGAAAATCGCTGACGCAAACAGTCTCTACCAGCAAACCGACATTGTGTCCGGATATAATTCCACTCATCCGGGAATATTCGAACAATTCAATCGCCACCCGGGCTCTTCCGGTCAGGCTTATCAATTTTTCGACGAACAAGGTAGTCCCGATGCTTCTGTAATTGAGGCCAACAGGGCGGCTTTCGACAACGCGTACGCGGATATCATTCCGGAGAGTTTGATCAGCAAATACAACGACGCACACGGACATGGATGGGTGGACGACAAGGTCCCGCCCATCGACCCGCATAAGGGGCAACGATGAGCAGAGGACCCGCCGCGCGAGCCCGCGTGCAGACCGCGTGCAGGATCATCGCCGCTGCCCTTGTCGCGGGATATCTGGCGGGTGGCTGCGCGAACGATAAACCCGAACCGGCGGGTCCCATCGTCCCAACGGGACCGGTTGTCATCGGCGACTACACGATCTCCACTCTCCATCTTGGTTGGAGGTTGTTGGCCGTGGCCGTGGACTCCGACACTCACACCGCGGTTGTGACGGATCGAGAGCAAGACGGCAAAGACACAGTGTTTCTTGTCGATACCTCGACGCGGTCGATCACAGCCACCATTCCCGGCCACAAGACAGACAGGATCGCCATCGATGCGGTAAACCACATCGCGTACGTCAACTCCTATGAAGGGCTGTTGCTCGTAGACACCAACTCTCGTGCGACTGTGGGCAGCATCGAAGTCCCCGGCAATACGCTCGACGTTGCGGTCGACCCAGACACACACACCGCGTTCGTTGCTATCAACGTCGTCGGATTGGGCGTGGTCGACCTCGCGGCTCGCAAATTTCGATGGGCTGTCGGACCAGGCCCCGGCTCGGCATCGAACGACACAGCAGTAGCCGCCGACCCGGTCAGCCACAGCGTTTATATGACTACGGGCGTAGACCTGTGGATCTTCGGCGCTCCGAAGCCGACCAAACCGGACGGGCAGGTATTTATCGACCTAGGCCCGGCTCCGGTCGCTGTCGACCCCACCACCCACCTCATCTACGCTGCGGGCGAGAAGGACGGCGTCGGCAGACTCGCGGTGGTGGACCCCGCGACGCGCGCGGTGACGGCCACCGTCCCCATGGGCCGGAAACCCTCCAGCATTGCAGTCGATCCAACTGACCACACTGTCTATGTGACCGACTACAACGACGGCACCCTCTCGGTGGTGGATGCCACCACGAACACTGTGAAAGCCACCGTCCCGGTCGGCCGGAAACCATTGGGCGTCGCAGTCGATCCCGCCAATCACACCATCTACGTCACGAGCTACGAGGACGGCACCCTCTCGATCATCACGCGCCGCTGAACATCCAGCACTATCCCTGACGTGAGTCGACGATGGCGGCTTACCGCCATGTGTTCAATAGTCCGCAATGCCGGAAATCGCATCTTATGGGCCAAGGTAGAGGAGCTCGCACGGCAGACGCGGATACCTACTGGTGTCGCCGAGGGCGATCGTGACGGCATCGGCGTAGTGCTGTGCCTGGTGCTCCTTTATGAACACCAACGCCGCTGTGAGACAAGCGGCGTAGTTGAACCGGGCACCGTGCAGGAACACCGACAGGTGTACGTCCGGCTCATTCGGGTGCGGGGAGACGGTGGCGCTCATATCGCATCACCGTTATCTGTTCGGGTCGTGTGCCGAGCGCGCCCGGCCTCGGTGAACCGTTCGCGTGCGGTGTCCATGCGGTCATACTCAGGACCGGCCGAGGGTTCGCCCGCGTTGTTCCATGCGTCCAGCGCATGACGCCACTCGCGCAGTGCCGTGCGGTACTCGCTGTTTGGCGCAAGAGGCTGACTATCCATCGTCCCGAGTGTTGGGGACGGCTCGATTCCGGTCACTATCCCGATGCCGCTGGGCGCGAAGTCGGCGCGGTCGTCGAGGACCCGCACACCGATCCATGGGCAACGTTCGCCCACGGGCACGATGGCCTCGTGGTCACCGATCCGGCCATCGGCCAACGGCACCATCCCCACGCACAACCGCGACGGGCACGCCTCCGACACCAACTCGTCTGTCTCGGTGCTGAACGCGCCGACCCGGCACATCGACAGCTTGATCCATGGGTCGCAGGTGCATTCAGCCATGAGCGGCCCTCCGTTGCATCGGCTGAGCTGAGCAAGCGCGTATTGAGTCGACTACGACGAGACCGGAGGGCCGAAATGTACAGCGGGGCGGTTCCACCCAGCGCCGGAACTCCACGGCTTGATCGCTCGGCGACGGTAGGGCGATGGTGCCACCGGCTCGGACAACGGAAACGTTGAGGCGGAACATCTCCGCGAACAGCCGCACGTCATCGGGGATATCGGGCCGCACGAGGTAGGTCCAGCGACCCGAGCGGGGATGCGACAGGATCGGTCCGAGATACGAATCATTTTGCTGCATACGGACTTTCACAGCCTGGCCGAGTTGGGCGGGTAGCATCAACGCCCAAACGTGGTCGGCCTTCATGACGATTCGCCCCAGGTGGGGCGGATCGATGACAGCGGGCAGATCACACACCCGCCTGTAGAAGTGGCAACGAGATGCGGGGCTATCCCCAAAAGCTATGTGCTCCATAAGTTTTAGACCTCTTGGTCAGGCTGGGTGGGGCGGGGCAGCTCGGCGCAAGCCCACTTGCGCAAGGCGTCCGCGAAGCGTTCGACAACATCGACTGGGAAGTCGACCGGGACAGCGGCAGGCGGGCCGACGAGCGGATTGCGGTGCGGTAGATCTGGGTTCAACATGGTGACCCCCTGAAACGGCAATGGGCTTAAGGTGCGCCCGAGCCCCTGGCGGCTCCTGATGTGAGGGGGAAGGGAGTTCCCGCCGAGCGCATGTCCAGTAGACACCCGGCACGTATCGCGTGGAATATCCACCGCAGCATTTCCATGCTCGATATGCCATACTTCAACCACGGGTGTGCCCATGGTGGTGCTTTCCAAAATTCACAGCGTCCGATAGCGAGGCTAACGAGATGGCGACAGGATCAACGCTTGCGCGGCGCGCGCTGGGGCGGGAACTCAACCGCCTCCGGGAAGCGGCAAAGATGAGCCAATCAGCCGCAGGGCGAGTGATCGGGGTATCACCCCAAACCATCGGACGTATGGAGGACGGCCAGCCCACCAAGGTGTCGGATTTGTATGTCAACGCTCTGTGCGACGCATACCAAGCCACGGACGGCGAGCGAGTAGTGTTGCTCGGCTTGGCCCAGGAGGTTCGCGCGGCACAGAGGTCGGGCGGTGGATGGTGGCGCGCATATGCAGACGAGATACCGGCGGACTTCGACCACTATCTTGCTCTCGAAGAAGCTGCCAAACGATTGACCGCATGGAAGCTGACTGTTGTCCCCGGCATGCTCCAGACCCCGGAATACCGACGCGCGATGATCTGGACCGAAACGCCGAACAAGGACACGGAGGCCGTCGAAAAGCGCATCGAGATAGCGACCAGGCGGCAAGCTCGACTCGAAGAACGGGACTTCGCGGTTGACGTCATTCTGTCGGAAGCCGTTGTCCGCGACCAGATAGGCGGGCGGTCCGTGATGGCGAACCAACTTCGTCATCTGGCGCAGGCTGGCGACCGCCCCAATGTCTCGATACGGGTCGTCCCGTTCAGCGCCCCGAGCCATCTCGGATCGTTCGTCGGATCGTTCGTACTACTCGAATTCCCAGCGCTACCCTCGTCCAAGCTCACCGAGCCACCAGTGGTCTACGTGGAGGAATACGCAGGGGATTTGTACCTCGAACGGGATAGCGAAGTCGGACGATATCGGGATGCAGTGGCCGAGATCAGCCGTGTAGCGTTGGACGAACAGGCGACCAGGAGACTGTTGCTGGAGCTAGTGGAGGAGTACACCGGGTGAACATCGACATGTCCAGCGCGAAGTGGTTCAAGAGCAGCCGGAGCGGACCGAGCAAGGAGTGCGTTGAGGTCGCGCATCTGGACAGCGGCATGGTCGGTGTGCGCGACTCGAAGAACCCGGCTGGTCCGGCGCTGGTCTTCACTCCGGGGGAGTGGGACGCGTTCATCGCAGGGGCAAAGGGTGGGCAGTTCAACCGGCCGTGAGTGCGTCGGTAGCAGACAGCTCCCAGCTTCGAAGCCGGGGGCTGTTTTCGTGTATCAGCGAGTTCTTGCTGGTGCCCGTTGGCAAAGTCTCAACAGGCGGAGATCCATTACGTCGAATGGACTCGAGATGGCGCCTCCAGCCAGCGCCCACGATCGACGTCTAGCGCCCGTCCAGATAGATTGTGCGCTATCCAGTCCAGGTGCTCGCCGAGCGTAGTGATTTGGCGCTCGATTGCGGCGTGTCCGACCACCATTGACTACGTTCGACGGAACCCCGGGCCCAAGGCTCGTTACGGCAGAAGCTATCTGGACGGGGCGGTCGTCTCCCAGAGTGGAGTGCCTGCGGCGAACTTGAACGACGGTGATTACGCGATCCGCCGCTTCGCGGAGAAGGCGTACAACATCAGCCACTGGTCGGAGTTGCATTCCTCCGGCCACCCTGCGCTCGGGGTCCCCGACCTGCTCATCGGCGGTATCCGCGAGTTCTTCCGCACCATCGCTGAGCCCACCGGACACGTAGCGTCGCGCTGGGACTTGCGTCTCCACCAGGGGGAGACAGGAGGGTAGGGGCATGGACGGCGACACGCTTTATCCGATCGGCACCATGGCCGAACGGACCGGCCTCTCGGTCAAGACAATCCGGTTCTATGCCGATACCGGTGTCGTGCCGCCGACCGCCCACAGCCCCGCCGGCTACCGGCTCTACGACGACGACGCCCTCGCCCGCCTGCAACTGGTGCGAACCCTGCGCGAACTCGGCATTGATCTGCCCGCCATCCGACAGGTGCTCGAACGCAAACTGTCGGTGCCCGAGGTGGCCTGCGCACATGCCGAAGCGTTGGAATTCCAGATCGGCGCACTTCGGGTGCGGCGCACGGTGTTGCGAGCAATCGCCGAGCGGGGTCCGACTCGCGAGGAAATGGAACTCATGCACAGGCTCGTCGAACTCTCCGACGCCGAAAAGCGCCGACTCATCTCCGATTTCGTCGAAGACACCTTCGGCGGTACCGATGCCAATCCCGAATTCGTCGATCTCATCCGCTCGGCAATGCCGGAACTGCCCGACGATCCGGAACCTGCTCAGGTGCAGGCATGGGTGGAGCTCGCTGAATTGACCCGAGACCCGGACTTTCGCGCATCGGTACGCCGTATGGCTCGATACCAGGCCACCCAGCGCGCCGAAGGCGATACCACCGGTCTGCACCACGAGTTGACCGAACTCGTGCGCGATCGGGTCGGGCAGGCTCTCACCTCGGGGATAGCGCCGAATTCCGATGCGGCCGAACCCATTGTCGACGAGTTGACGGCCGCATACGCGACAACCTTCGATCGCCCCGATGACTCCGAGCTACGAGGCTGGCTGCTGGCCCGGCTCGAGGTCGCGGGAGACCCGCGCTCCGAACGCTATTGGCAGCTGCTCGCGGTCATCAATGGCTGGCCGGTCCCGCCGACACTCGTGCCGGTGTTCGACTGGCTCGGTGCCGCATTGCGTGCACATCCCTGAGATGCCGGGCCCCGCGGTGGCGGCCCGGCATCCGCTCGGTCAGTCCAGGTCGGCCAGCTTGGCGAGGATGGCCGCGGCCATGGCGGCCGGGTCGCCGTCCTCGGGACGCAGCACGAGTTCGGCACCGGTGGGCGCCTCATAGGGATCATCGATGCCGGTGAAGCCACGGATTTCACCGGCCCGCGCCTTGGCGTACATGCCCTTGGGGTCGCGGGATTCGCAGATCTCGAGGGGGGTGTCCACGAAGACCTCGATGAACGGGATGCCGGCTGCCCCGTGGACGGCGCGGACTTTGTTGCGGTCGGCTGCATAGGGGCTGATGAGGGAAACCACCGCCACCACACCGGCCTCGGCGAACAGTCGCGCCACTTCGCCGACGCGACGGATATTTTCGACGCGGTCCGCGGCGCCGAAGCCGAGGTCGGCATTGAGGCCGTGGCGCAGATTGTCGCCGTCGAGCAGGAAGGCGGGGCGTCCTGCCGCGACCAGACGACGCTCCAATTCGACTGCGACAGAGGACTTTCCGGAGCCGGACAGGCCGGTCAACCAGACCGTCAGTCCGGTGGTCGGGCGCTCGTCGCGGCCGACGGCGGTGCCATGCCAGACGACGCGGGACGAGGGCAGGGTGGGGCCGGTGATCATGCCAGCGGCGACGGTGTTGTTGGTGGTGTCGTCGACGAGGATGAAGCTGCCGGTGGTGCGGTTGCGCCGGTAGGGATCGAAGAGCAGCGGCTGGCGGGTGCGCAGCTGGATGCGCCCGATCTCGTTGAGCGACAAGGAATCCGCATTCTCATCGCGGTGCAGGGTATTGACGTCGAGCCGGTAGTCCAGCGAGCGCACCTCGGCTGTGGCGGTGCGGGTGGTGTGTCGGATCGTGTAGGTCGCGCCCGGGGTGAGTTCGCCGTCCTCGGCGAACCAGCACACCATGGCGTCGAGATCGCGTCCGACGTGCGGCCGGTTCGCCGGGCGGCAGATCAGATCACCGCGGGACACGTCGAGATGATCGGCCAGTTGGATGGTAACCGCCTGCGGCGGAAAGGCTTCCGCGATGGGCGTCCCGCCCGGACCCCAGATCGCCTCGACCGTGGTGGTGAATCCCGAAGGCAGCACCGCGACCTCATCTCCCGGCTTGAATACGCCACCGCATACGGTGCCGGCGTAGCCACGGAAATCCTCGGCGTGCCTGCGGGTTACGTACTGCACGGGGAAGCGCGCATCGATGAGATTGCGGTCCGAGGCGATGTGCACCTCTTCGAGATAGTGCAGCAGCGGTGAGCCCTCGTACCAGGGCATGCTCGCGCCGCGATGCACGATATTGTCCCCGTGCAGTGCCGACATCGGAATGAAGGTCAGGTCGGCGACGTCGAGTTTCGTTGCGAAGCCGACGAATTCCTCCTTGATCTCTTCGAACCGGTCCTGTGACCAGCCGGCCAGATCCATCTTGTTCACGCACAGCACCAGGTGCGGGATGCCGAGCAGACTGGCCAGGAAGGCATGGCGGCGGGTTTGTTCCACGATGCCCTTGCGCGCGTCCACCAGGATCAGCGCGAGATCGGCGGTGGAGGCGCCGGTGACCATATTGCGCGTGTACTGGATGTGGCCGGGGGTGTCGGCGATGATGAACTTGCGCCGGGGCGTGGCGAAGTAGCGATGTGCTACATCGATGGTGATGCCCTGTTCGCGCTCGGCGCGCAGGCCGTCGGTCAGCAGCGCGAGATCCGGATAGTCGTCGCCGCGCGCCCGGCTGGCCCGCTCCACGGCGGCGAGTTGATCGGTGAAGATCGTCTTGGAGTCGAACAGCAGACGACCGATCAGGGTCGATTTACCATCGTCGACACTGCCCGCGGTGGCCAGCCGCAACAGGGTGGTGGTCGTCATCAGAAGTACCCTTCTCGTTTGCGGTCTTCCATGCCAGCCTCAGAAATACGGTCATCGGCGCGGGTCGCACCGCGTTCGGTGACGCGGGTGGCGGCGACCTCAGCGACCACCTCCGCGGGGGTGGTCGCGCTCGACTCGACACATCCGGTGCAGGTCGCATCGCCGACCGTGCGGAAGCGCACCGTGCTCTCATAGGGCTGCTCGCCATCGAGCAATTCGAGGAATCTGGTGTGCGCCAACAGCATTCCGTCGCGCTGGACCACCGCCCTGCGGTGCGCGTAGTACAGCGGCGGCAGCTCGATGCCCTCGGCGGCAATGTAGTGCCAGATATCGAGTTCGGTCCAGTTGGACAGCGGGAACACCCGGATGTGCTCGCCCTTGCGATGCCGACCGTTATAGAGGCTCCACAGTTCCGGTCGCTGATTGCGCGGATCCCACTGCCCGTATTCGTCGCGGAAACTGAAGACGCGCTCCTTGGCGCGCGCCTTCTCCTCGTCCCGGCGCGCGCCGCCGAAGACCGCGTCATATCCGCCCTCGCGGATCGATCGCAGCAAAGTGGCTGTCTGCAAGCGGTTTCGAGAGGCGCGCGGCCCGGTCTCCTCGATCACCCGGCCCGCGTCGATATCCTCCTGCACACTGCCGACCACGAGTCGCAGACCGAATCGTTCCACGGTGTGGTCGCGGTATTCGATGACCTCGTCGAAATTGTGCCCGGTGTCGATGTGCAGTACCGGGAACGGCAGCGGGGCGGGCCAGAAGGCCTTGGCCGCGAGATGCAGCATGACCACCGAATCCTTGCCGCCGGAAAACAGCAGCACCGGCCGTTCGAAGGTGGCGGCGACTTCGCGGAATATATGTGCCGACTCGGCCTCGAGCGCGTCCAGATGAGGCAGCTCGTAGGTGCTCGCCGTCGACTTTGCGTACTGGCTCACGTCACAAAACTAGAACACGTTTCGGTCATGGTCAATGGTCCGTGCCCGGCTTGCGACCGCCCGATCGCGTGGTCACCCGGTCGGCCGCGGCCACGAGTGCCGTTCCACGACGGTCGATTTCGGCGCCGGTGATGGACGCGCCGACGTACATCGTGAGCACCATGTTCTGCCTGCCGTCCCCGCTGTAGGTCGGCGCCGCGAGCAGGCTGACCGGGTGCTCCTTGCGCGGTCGCAGATCGGTGCCGACGTAGACCCGCTCCCCGAGGCTGGTCACCAGCTCGCCGACGAGTTCGCGCACCTCTTTGGGCAGCTCATGGGCGGCGACCCCGGCGAGCAAGGAGTACAGTCGCCGACCGGCCGCGGTCAGGCTCTCGACCAGGTAGCCGCGCTCGCGGCACTCCGCGACGACCTGGCGCAGCCGGGCCTCGTCCTGCTGTAGCGGCACCGTCGGCGGCTTGTTGAGCCAGGCGTCGAAGGCCGCATCGGTATCCCACAGCACGTACATCAGCCCGACCGGCGGTGCGAAATGGTAGGCCGCGCCCACCTTGACCAGGCCGGGCCCCGTGCTCTCCAGCACCATGATCTGCTCGCCGACGACGGCGGAGGCCGTGCAGGTGGTGCGGTAGAGCGCGGTGAGCTGCTCGAGTTCGGCGCGGGCGATGGCGGAGCTGGCGAAGCTGTCCTGCGCGATCCGGCCCGCGGCGATAAGCGCAGGTCCGAGGCCATAGGTGCGGGTGTCTGCAGCGCGCACCAGATAGCCGCCCGCGGTCAGTTCGGTGAGGATGCCGAGGCAGGTCGGCTTGGCCAGATCGAGTTCGCGGGCCAGTTCGGACAGGCCGAAGCGTTTGCCGCGCTGCTCGACGAAGAAATCCAGCACTTGGACCACGCGGGCGGTCGGGGCGGATCTGCGGGCAACCATGGACAACTCCTAGAACACGTTCTAATCTTGCTCATATCGAAATGTACCAGAGCGGTACATATTTGGAACAGTGGTCAACGGTAGCGACCGCCTGTGGGTCGCTCGAAAGGATCGGAAAGCCTCTTGCTGACACAGCCGTTCGCGGAAGCCATCGCCGCCGCCGAGCAGATCATCACCGACGCACCGCATATTCGGACCGAACAGGACCTCGTCGAGGGCTATGACTACCTCGCGGGCAGTATTCGCGCCTCCATCCAGATGGCCTGGGCCTATGAGCGGGACTTTCCGTTCTTCGTCATGTCCACCGGGCCCTATACGAAGATGGGCCTGGACAACCCGGACACTCTCTACTTCCACTCGTACCTGCGTCCCGACGCCGAATATGTGGTGACCGGAACCCGCGGTACCACCCGCGACCTCAGCTTCCAGGTGCTCAACGGCAACTATTCGCCGGTGGACGTCCCCGACAGCGAGACCGCCTTCGATGCCCGCGCCCTCGATATCGCGGCCGACGGCTCGTACGAACTCCGGCTCGGCCCGGGCGCGGCACGGCGCGGCTATGTCCATCTCGCGCCCGACTCCGGCATGCTCGTGGTGCGTGAGGTGTACAGCGACTGGGCCACCGAGCAGGCGGGCACGATTCGCATTCAGCGGGTGGACACGATCGGCCACGCACCGCCGCCGCTGACCAAGGACCTGATGAGCAAGCGCTATGACATCGCGGGGAAGATGCTGGTCTCGCGGCTGAATACCTTCCTGGCGTTTCCGAAGTGGTTCTATCTCAACCTGCCGGTCAATACGATGACCGAGCCGCGCTCCACTCCGGGTGGACTCACCACCCAGTTCTCCTCGGTCGGCCATTACGAACTCGATGACGATCAGGCGATGATCCTCACGGTGCCGAAATCGGATGCGCCGTATCAGGGGTTCCAACTCGGCAGCATGTGGTACCTGTCGCTGGACTACATCAACCACCAGACCAGCCTCACCGCCGACCAGGCGCGCGTGGATCCGGACGGGATGATCCGGCTCGTGATCAGCGAGCGCGACCCCGGACTGACCAACTGGATCGAGCGCACCGGGCATGCGCGCGGATATCTGCAGTTCCGCTGGCAGCAGTTGTCGCGGGATCTCAAACCCGAGGACGGGCCGACGGTTGAAGTGGTCGCGGTTGCCGAATTGCCCGAACGGCTGCCGTATTACCAGGAGGCTCGGGTCACACCCGAGGAATGGCGGGCGCGGATCGCGGCGCGTCAGGTCGCCGTGGCGGAAAGGATGCTTGGCTGATGTTGTTGCAGGACAAGGTTGTTGTGGTCTCCGGGGTCGGTCCGGGTCTGGGCCGGGCCATTGCGGTGCAGAGCGCGCGGGCCGGAGCGGATGTGGTGTTGGCCTCGCGTACCGAATCGCGGCTGACCGAGGTGGCCAAGGAGATCACCGAACTCGGCAGGCGTGCGGTGGTAGTGCCGACCGATATCAACGATGAAGCCGCGGTGACGAATCTGGTCGAGACGGCGCAGAGTGCGTTCGGGCGGGTGGACACGCTGGTGAACAATGCCTTCGCGATTCCGCCGATCATCGATCTGGCCGATGTCGACCTCGATGACGTGCGCGCCGGATTCGAGACCAATGTGCTTGCCGCACTGCGGTTGACGCGACTGTTCGTGCCCGCGCTGACCGAGTCGAAGGGGTCGGTGGTCATGATCAATTCGGCGGTGCTGCGGCATTCGCGGCGCACATTCGGTCCGTACAAAATGGCCAAGGCGAGTCTGCTCGCGCTGGCGCAGAGCCTGGCCACCGAACTCGGGCCGAAGGGAATTCGGGTGAATACCATTGCGCCCGGCTATATCTGGGCCGACAACTTGAAGTGGTACTTCAACTACCTGGCCCAGCAGCGCGGGATCACCGCCGAAGAGGTGTACGCCGAGACCGCCAAGACCATCGATCTGCGCAAGCTGCCCGAACCCGATGAGATCGCCGACGCCGTCGTCTTCTTCGCCTCGCATCTGGCACGCGCGATCACCGGCGCGTGTCTGGATGTCAACGGCGGCGAATACCACCACTAGGAGAATGACTGTGATCGGCAGAGACGACGTCGGGACCATCGACGATCTGCACGCCTCGGCCACCAAGGTCGTCGGGTTGAGCGATTTCGGCGACGACGGTTACCGCGAAGGTCTGCAGGTGCTGCTCGAGTCCTATGCCAAGGACGCCGAGTTGACGCCCTTCGGCAATAAGGTCAATCGGGCATTCCTGCGCGGGGCCCTGATCGCGCGATTGCTCAGTGAGTCGGCGTGGCAACGCTTTCCGGAACACGCCGAGGTGGCGATCGAGCGCCCGATCTTCGTGACCGGACTGCCGCGCTCGGGCACGACGGCGGTGCATCGACTGCTCAATGCGGACCCGGCGCATCAGGGCCTGGAAATGTGGCTGACCGAGATGCCGCAGCCGCGACCGCCGCGCGAGACGTGGGCGACCGATCCGGTATATCAGCGGATCGAGGCCGCCTTCGAAAAGCATCATGTGCAGCATCCGGAATTCATGGGTGTGCACCATATTTCGGCGGATCAGGTGGAGGAGTGCTGGCAGCTGCTGCGGCAGTCGGCGATGTCGGTGTCCTATGAGTGCCTCGGCTATCTGCCCGGGTACTCGGAGTGGCTGCGGGAACAGGATTGGACCGATGCCTATCGCAGGCATCGGCGGAATCTGCAATTGATCGGGCTGCCGGACGCCGGACGGCGGTGGGTTTTGAAGAATCCGAGCCATCTGTTCGCACTGGACGCGATCTTCGAGGTGTATCCGGATGCGCTGGTGATCCAGATGCACCGGGATCCGCGCACGATCATCGCCTCGGTCTGCAGTCTCAATGAGCAGGCCTCGGCGGGGTGGTCGGAGAAGTTCCGCGGTCCGGTCGTCGGTGCGGCCCAGTTGGATCTGTGGGCCAGGGGAGCGGATAAGTTCCTCGCGGATCGCGCGCGGCACAACGCGGCTCAGTTCTGCGATGTGTACTACGACGACTTCATCGCGGATCCGATCGGCACCGTCGCGTCGATCTACCACCACTTCGATCTGTCATTGAGCCCGGAGGCCGAAGCAGCGATGACACAGTTGCATTCGGAAAGCACCTCCGGTGCGGCTCGCCCCGCGCACCGATACACCCTCGAGGATTTCGGCCTCACCTCGGCCCAGGTCGACACCCGCTTCGCCGAGTATCGCAACAAGCACTTCCCGGCCAGCTAGGGACGATCGAGATCGGGTGGAAGCCGTGGCGGCGCCGGTTCCACCTGATCTCGGTCGGTCAGTGGCGCCGGCGGTAGCGGCCGGGGGCGATGCCGTGCCAGCGCATGAAGGCATGGGCGAAACTCGCGGGATGACCGCGCCGATATCGCGTTCGACGAGGAATTCGCGGACATCCACAGGCGCGCTACCTCGCCCGCGCTCGGTCAGGGTGAGATGTACCAAGGCCGAGCTGAGGCCGATATGGCGCAGGCCGATGATGATCGCCTCGCACATCGTCGGACACGACAGCAGCGCGAAGCCGAGGATTTCGGCGGTAGCGCAGGTCGGTCTCCACACCCGAGGCCTGGGTTCATCGCCGAGCGCCGCGAGCAGATTCCTCGGGATGTTGGCGTCATTCATGGACAGGCGCGCTACCTCGCCGCGCTGGGTCAGGGTGATATGTGCGTGGCGACGGTGAGTGCTGCTCGGCGGCGACCTCGGTGTCGGGATCCTCGACGGCGGCCGGGTGAGCCCGGTACCGCGCAGGCAAATGGCGGGGTCGAGACCGTGATCGCGGCCGGTATCCGGCATGATGCGCACACCGTGCGATCGAAGGCCCACGCGGCTGCGACACCGGAGCCAAGGTCGGAACCGTAGCGAACAGCCGAATGTCCGAAAAGGTCATGAAAATGTCGGGTCGACGCATTCTGTCGGCGGGCCGAGTCATAGCCTTGAAGTATGGCCGGAATGCGACGGCGCAACCCACGGGTCGCCATTATCGGGGCCGGGATGTCGGGCATCTGCATGGCCGTGATGCTGCAGCGCGACGGCATCGACGACTTCACGATCTTCGAGAAGGCCGATCGGTTCGGCGGGACCTGGCGCGACAACACCTATCCGGGATTGAGCTGCGATGTGCCCTCGCGCTTCTATCAGTTCACCTTCGCCAAGAACCCGCGGTGGTCGCATTTCTTCTCCCCCGGCGCGGAGATCCGCGATTACTTCGCGAAGGTCGCCCACGATCGCGGGCTGGCGAGCCGCACCCGGTTCGGTACCGAGGTGGTCGGGGCCGAATTCGACGGTGCACGGTGGGCCGTGACGACCTCGGACGGCGCATCGGAGCGGTTCGATTTCGTGCTCTGTGCGACCGGCATCCTGCACCACCCGCGCATGCCGGATATCGGCGGTCTCGGCGATTTCGCGGGGGCGATATTCCATTCGGCGCGGTGGGATCACGATGTCGACTTGGCAGGCAAGCGGGTCGGCGTGCTCGGCACCGGGTCCACCGGTGTGCAGATCGTGACGGCGCTCGCCGGAAATGTCGCGCACCTGAGCATGTTCCAGCGCACGGCGCAGTGGATCCTGCCGCTGCGCAATCGCCGATACTCGCGGCTCACCATTGCCGCGCACCGCAGATTCCCGGCGCTCGACGAGTTCAGCTACGCGGTAACGCGGCACATTTTCGAATTCTTCCTCGACGCCGTCACCAAGCCCGGACGCAAGCGTGACCTGGTCGGTCGGATGTGCCGGGCGAACCTGCGCACCGTGCGCGATCCGGCGCTGCGTGCCGCACTGACACCGGATTACCAGCCGATGTGCAAGCGGCTCGTGGTGTCGAGTGACTTCTATCGCGCCGTGCAGCGTGACGGTGTCGAGATCGTCACCGATGCGATCGACCATATCGAGCCGCGCGGCATCGTCACCGCAGACGGGCGGCTGCACGAACTCGATGTGCTGGTGCTGGCAACGGGATTCGACGCGCACGCGTTCATGCGGCCCATGGGCATCACCGGAACCGATGGCCGCACCCTGGATCAGGTCTGGGCGGACGGTCCGCGTGCCTTCGAAACCGTTGCGATGCCGGGCTTTCCGAATATGTTCCTGCTGATCGGCCCGCACAGTCCGGTCGGCAACTATCCGCTGACACTGATCGCGGAGACCCAGGCCGAGCACATCCTGGGCTGGATCCGGCGTTGGCGCGACGGTGAATTCGATACGGTGGAGCCGACCGTCGAGGCCACCAGCAGCTACTACGCGGAACTGCGGGCCGCGATGCCGAATACGGTGTGGGCGACCGGTTGTCAGAGCTGGTATCTCGGCAAGGACGGCGTTCCGGAACTGTGGCCGTGGACTCCGGCTCGGCATCGCGCATTGATGGCGCGCCGACCGGACCCGGCGAACTACCGGATCACTGCTGCCCGGGCTTGAGCACGATGAACAGGCCGCTCGCTTCGGCGCAGAGCCGATCGCCGTCGTGCAGAGTGCCCCGCACGTAGACCTTGCGGCCCTCCTGCCGCTCGGCCCAGGCGTGCACCCGCAGTTCGGTGTTCAGCGGGGTGACGGACCGGTAGTCGACGGTGAGCGATGCGGTGCGGGTGACCGAGCCCGCGTGCACCGCCGCGGCCATGCCGAGCAGATCATCGAAGCCGACTGCCACCTGTCCGCCGTGGGCGGCGTTATTGCCGCCCAGGTGGAAGGTGCGGAAGGTGATGCGGGCCTGGACGCCGTCCTTGCCCGCCTTGTCGACGACGAACGGCGGCAGCGTGATATTGCCGCGGGCGGGCAGGTCGACCCTGGTCCAGGTGGGCGCGGACCATTCGTCGACGACCGCCGCGTCCAGCTTGTCGTTGAGCTGTTTGAGGACGGCGATCGTCTCCAGCGCCAGCTCATCGGACGGGCAGGCCAGCCGGGCCCGGTCCATCAGGCCGCGCACCTGCTCGACGAATGCGCCGTAGTGCGGCCCACCGCGGGAAATATCGAGCTCATCCAGCTGTGCGTTGATCAACGCCGACATCGGCCGGAACCCGCCCTCATGGTGCTCCTCGCTCGGCAGCGAGTTGCCGACCTGCTGTTCGCTCATATGGAACACGTTATCGGTTGCCCGCCGAATGCTCGCGACGGGCTCAGGTGAAGGGCCCGGCACGAGCCCCGGTCATCAACGTCCGCCGACGGGAAGGCGCTGGCCCACACTCGCGTGTTGGTGAAACCGGCCCGAGTGAAGCGGAAACCAACACTCGCACTGCGCTGGCGTGAGTTGAGGACATCCGAGGAGGATGGTGTTTAGCGGCCTAACCGGTCGGGAGGCACGCTGTAGTGTGGGGACGTTGCTCATCAGGTCTAGGCGAAAACCCCACCGCGGGGCGGGTCGATGGGTTGGCCATCGGGTCGTCATCTGTTCGGTGTTGTAGGCGAAAGGCTATGTCCCGGATGCACATTGCGGCAGTTGTCTTCGATATGGACGGTGTTCTGATCGATTCGGAGCCGGTATGGGAGCAGGTGCGCCGCGGCTATGTCGCGGAGCACGGCGGGCGGTGGCTACCGGATACCCAGCAGCGGTTGATGGGGATGAGCACGGGGGAGTGGTCGGACTATCTCAGTACCGAGCTCGGGGTCGGTGTGCCACCGGACACCGTGGCCAATGATGTGATCGAGCGGATGGCCGAGCATTACGAGCAGGCCGTACCGCTGCTGCCGGGTGCGGTCGAGGCGGTGCAGCGCCTCAGCGAGCATTGGCCGCTGGCCGTCGCGAGCTCGTCACCGCGAACGTTGATCAATACCGTGCTCGGCCGCACCGGGCTGATCGAATTCTTCGGCGTCACCTTCTCGACCGAGGAGGTGGATCGCGGGAAACCCGCACCCGACGTCTACGTGGCAGCCGCCGCGTTCCTTCGACACAAGTCCACCGAGTGCGCGGCGGTCGAGGATTCCAGCAACGGGCTGCGCGCGGCACACGCCGCCGGAATGCGCGTCATTGCCGCCCCGCGCCCGGAATATCCGCCCGCCCCCGACGCCCTCGCCTTGGCCGCGGAGGTCATCGACACCCTCGACAAACTCACCCCCGAACTCGTCGCTGGGACCTAACGCCCAGCCAGTTCGGCCACCGCCTGCTTCGCGGAGATGATGTCGGTGATCCGCAGTGCGGATTCACCCGCATACAGCGCTGTCCGATCCACCCACGATCCCGGCATGCCCGCCAGTGGCGCCACCGGGCTGAACAGCGGAAGCGATGGCCGCTGCATGCGCGCCACGGACCCCGCACTGCTTTCCGGCACCAGACGCGCCAGCGGGGCACTGCCCGCGTTGATCAGTGCAGGCAAGCGTCGCACCGTGCCGTCCGGATGGCACCACCGCTGGGTGGCGCCATTCGGAATCACTCGATGCCGAGCGGGCCAGCCCAGCCCGAACAGCGTGGTCTCGATGGTCCTTTCCGCGGACAGCACTCGCTGCCGATAGCTGTCATGAGCCTCGGATTCCGCCGTCAGGAGGAAGCGGGTGCCAGCGACAACCCCCGACGCGCCGGCTGCCAAGGCGGCGGCAGTGTCGGCCGACGAGGCCACTCCGCCGGCAAGCAGCACCGGACGCCCCTGGGCGAGCTCGATCGCGTGCGGCAGAAATCGCAGTGCCGCAACGGTTCCCACCAGATGGCCGCCGGCTTCGCGGCCCTGCGCGATCAGTCCGTCGACACCCCAGGCCACGGCATCCCGGGCTTGGTCTTCGGTGCCCACCATCATGAACACGAACACACCGGCATCTCGAAGTTCACGCACCAATCGCGCGTCGCCGCCGAAAGCGATCACCGCCGCGTCGACACCCTCGCTCAGACATGCCTCGATATGCCCTCGCCGTAGGAACGGCATCAGCAGATTGACCACCACCGCCCGCCCCGCGGCCTCGTCGCGCACCCGCCGAATCGCGGCACGCAGTTCCTCCGGCGGATGCAACCCGATCGTCCCGAGTCCACCAGCACTCGCGACCGCCGCGGCCAATCGGCCGCCCGCGACGCCGCCCATTCCTGCCTGCGCGACCGGAACATCCAGCCGAAGCCTGTCCAGAAGATCCACGAAACGACCCTAATCCGATCCATCGCAACCTGAAGCCATCTGAATTGGGGGGCTGCGGGCGAGGGTCAGGGGCGGTAGGACTCGAGGAGGGCGCGGGCGGCGGCGGTCAGGTCGGTTTCGAGCCAGTCGGGGAGGGTGCGGGTGTGGGCGTGGCGGCGCAGGGCGGCGTAGGGGAGGTCGACTACGGCGCGGCTGATGGCATCGATTTCACGGTCGCCGTCGCGGCCGAAGAGGGCGGCGGCGATGCGGCGCAAGTGTTCGATGAGCGGTCCGTTCATGCGGTCGAGGCGGGCGCGGAATTCCGCGTCCGGTCCACCGTCCAGTAGGTCGCTGGGGCGCAGGTTCAGCAAAAGCTTTGCGTCGTCCGGTAATTCGCGTCCGAACTGGACGCTCGCCACGGCCATCGCGACTCCGGCCCCGACCGGGTCCGGATCGGTGGCGGCGGCTTTGATCCGATCCTGGAAGCGTTCGAGCGCGCGCAGCCAGGCCGCGGTCAGTACGCCGTTGCGATTGCCGAAGCGATGGTAGAGCGTGCCGACCGGGGCCCCGCTTGCCGCCGCGATCGCCGCCACGCTGGCGGCGCGGGGACCGTCGGTGAGCACCAGGGTGCGCGCTGCGTCGAGGATCACGTCGGTGTCGTGCTTGCGGGGTGGCGCCATCTACTAGTACGTTCCTTCTATATGGAGCGATTGCCCTACATAGATGAGCATGCCAGATCGGTCGACGCGAATCGCGATCGGGCGTGGAAAGCCTTGCTGAAAGTTGTCTGCAAGGATCCACACGATCCATCGAAGGCTCCGACTGGTTTCGTACTCGATGCGGCCGAGGAGCCGAGTCGGCTGGCGCTGCGGGGGCGGCACTGGTTCTCGCGCTATGCGCTGGTCTTCGAACTCGATGAGCAGGGGCCGAGCCGGACGCTGGTCCGGGCGCGCAGCTGGGCCGAATTTCCGGGCCTGCACGGCAAGATCTATCGAGCATTGGTGATCGGCAGCGGCGGTCACAAGATCGTGGTGCGCGATATGCTCCGGCGAATCGCGGCCACGGCATGATTTCGGGATTGGTCTGGGGTGCGACCGAGGCCGAACGCGAGCATCCGCTGCCCTGTGACAATCTGCAACCCGGCGGGGTGCAGGCGGACCGGGCCATCAGTATCGATGCGCCGCCGAGTGTGGTCTATGCCTGGCTGTGTCAATTGCGCGTCGCGCCTTACAGTTACGACCTGCTCGACCATTTCGGCAGGCGCAGCCCACGGCGGCGCGATCCGGCGCTGACCGAACTCGAAGTCGGGCAGCGGTTCATGTCCGCGTTCACGCTCGTCTCGTTCGTATCGTGCCGCCATATCACCCTGGTATCCGGCAAGGTCTGCGTCACCTACGCCGTGCGGCCGGAGGGGACCGGCACCCGTCTGACGGTCCGAATGCATTGCGGCGCACCGTGGATCATCGCCCGCGCCCTGGCGCTCGGCGATGTGGTGATGATGCGCAAGCAACTGCTGACGCTGAAGGAGCTGGCGGAGGCCGAAGCGCGCCCTTCCACCTGAGCGCCAACGCCCCCTCCACACAGCTCCTGCCCAGGGGCGGTCGAAGGTAGTCGAATGGTGGTTGCCAACGCGGATTCGACCGCATTATGACTACGCTCGGCGAGCAGGCGGAGTGGGTGGGGCAGCAACCTATCTGGGCGGGGGGCTGGGTTTGTGCGATTGCGGCCCTGGATTTTCGTATTCTGCGTGGACGCACCGGCCGCGAGAACATCTGGCTGGACGTTGCGGTGATCGTGCAGCAGCTGGCCGCGTACCGGGGAGTGTGCCCATTGTCGCGTGTGGGTACGCGGTTTATGTTGTCGGCGTGCGGAGTTGGCGTCCGCGCGCCTTATTCACATTCGGCGATGCGGTCGAGTAGCAGCGCCTGTTCGGCGTTATTGCCGGTCAGCTGCGCCGCGCGGGCGAATTCGGCGCGTGCCTCGTGCAGGCGGCCGAGCCGTTCGAGTAGATCGCCACGAACGGCGGGCAGCAGGTGATAGGTGTCCAATGCGCCGGTGGCGGCCAGTGCGTCGACCAGCTCGAGTCCGGCGGCCGGGCCGTGCACCATGCCGACCGCGACGGCTCGGTTCAGATCCACGATCGGCGACGGAAAGCGTTCGGCAAGAACGGCATACAGTCCGGCGATGCGCCGCCAATCGGTCTCCTCGGTGCTGGGCGCCATGGCGTGCACCGCGGCGATCGCGGCCTGCAGCGCGTAGCGGCCCGGCGGCAGCCCATGATTGCGGCTGACCGCATGGGCGCGCCCGAGTGCGGCGAAGCCGCGGCGGATCAATAGCTGATCCCAGTGTGAACGCTCCTGATCCGCCAGCAGGACAACGGTTTTCGTGGGTCCAATGCGCGCGGCGGAGCGCGAGGCCTGTAGCTCCAGCAGTGCGGCGAGGCCGTGCGTCTCGGCTGCATCGGGCATCAGCTGCGCCAGCATCCGCGCCAATCGCAGTGCGTCCTGGCACAATTCGACGCGAATCCAATCATCACCGGCGGTCGCCGAATAGCCTTCATTGAAGATCAGGTAGACGACCTCCAGGACCGAATCCAAGCGCTCGGCCAGCTCATCCCCGTGCGGCACCGCATAGGGCACCCGCCGAGTGGCGATGGTGCGTTTGGCCCGGACAATGCGCTGGGCGACAGTCGATTCCGGTACGACGAAGGCGCGTGCGATCTCCTCGGTGGTCAACCCGCCGAGCAACCGCAGCGTCAATGCCACTCTGGCGGGTGCGGACAGCACCGGATGACATGCCGTGAAGATCATCCGCAGCAGATCGTCCTCGATGTCCTCATCCGCGGACTCGGGCTCGCGACCTTGGTCGGTCCGCAGTTCGTGACCGACCAAGGTCAGCTTGCGCGCCAGATTCTGGTTGCGCCGCACCAGATCGATCGCCCGATGTTTCGCGGTGAGCATGAGCCAGCCGCCCGGATTCGGCGGGACACCGTCGCGCGGCCACTGCTCCAGGGCCGCGACCAGCGCGTCCTGGGCGAGTTCCTCGGCGACGTCGATATCGCCGACGATCCGGATGAGTCCGGCGACCAGGCGCGGCCACTCCATCCGCCAGACCGTTGCGACGGATTCTCGGATCTGTTCGGGCGACCGGCTCATCCGCACATCAGCCCTCGTGCAGCTCGCGAATTTCCACCTCGATATCCCATTCCGGCCCGTGCACGGCGAGGAAGCGCGAGGTCCATTCCACTGCCTCCTCCTTCGACTTCGTCTGCAGGATGCAGTACCCGCCGACGACCTCCTTGGATTCGGTGAACGGACCGTCGAGCACGGTCTGCTTCCCGCCGGACTGGGCGATCTTGGTGGCTTCGGTGATCGAGTGCAGACCGGCGGTATCGAGCAGCACCCCGGCCTTCGTCATCTCCTCGATCACCTTGTTGACCTGTTCGATCAGTGCCTCGTCCGGCTCCGGCGCATTCGTCGGGTCGACTCGGATCAGCATCATGTGTCGCATCTGGCCATCCTTCGCTCGGTGGTCGGCATTGTCCGACCCTCACCTCAACGCATCGAACGGCGCGGGCTCGAATCGACATGCTCGGCGAAATTCTTCCGGAACCTGCTTATGCCGGCCAGGCGCGGACCGCGGCACGCGCTGTCCAGCGGCCGCCGTCGTAGCGCACGGTCACCGGGTGGTCGAAGGCGGTGGATACGGCCTGTGCCGTGACCGTATCGACCGCGGGTCCGGCGGCGACCGTGCGCCCACCGGCGATCAGCAGCGCGTGGGTTGTGGTGCTCGGCAGCTCCTCCAAATGATGCGTGACCAGTATCGATGCGACCTCGGGATGGGTTTCGCCGAGCGCGTCGATGGTCTCGAGCAGTTGTTCGCGCGCCGCCACATCGAGTCCGGTGGAGGGCTCGTCGAACAGCAGGAGGCGCGGTTCGGCGATGAGAGCGCGGGCGATCAGGGTTCGGCCGCGTTCGCCCTGCGACAGCGTCGGCCAGATCTCCTCGGCCTTGCCCTCGAGACCGACGGTATCGATCATGGTGTCCGCGCGGCGCAGGTCATCGGGTGTCGGCGTCCAGCGCATCGGGGTGTCGATGGTGGCGGTGAGGCCGGTGAGCACGACCTCGCGGACGGTCAGCGGAGAGCGCAGTGGGTGGCGGGGATTGACATGCCCGATCGAGTGGCGCAGCGGGGCGAGGTCGACGCGGCCCATGCGCTGGCCGAGGATGTCGACGGTGCCCGAGGTCGGGAAGGTGACCGCGGCGCAGAAGCCGAGCAGGGTGCTCTTACCCGCGCCATTGGGGCCGAGCAGTGCCCAGTGTTGGCCCGCGCGCACGGTCAGCGAGATGCCGTCGATGATCTGTTTGCCCTCGCGGCGGAAGGTGACATCGGTGAGTTGGAGCACGGGGGGTTCGGTCACGGGAGATCTCCGTTCGGGTCGGACGCCGTCGTTTCGGCGGTGCGCGCCGTCGCGCAATGCGACCGCCGGGTGGTCACGAGAACGCTTGTTTGAGGGTGGTCAGGTGGGAGCGGCTGAATTCGGCTGCGGCACTGGGATTTCGGTGTGCGATCGCGTCGGTGAGCCGAATGTGCGCGTCGTGGTCGGCGGGTTCGGACGGCACCGGGCGGATTTTGAGCATGTCGATCATGGCCACCCGCAGCCGGGGCAGGAAGGTGTCGAAGAGTTGGGTGAGCACATCGTTGTGCGCGGCGACGATGACGGCGCGGTGGAAGGCCATATCGGCATCCACATGGTCGGCGATCGGTTCGCCATGTGCCTCCCGCGCGGCCAGTGCCCGGCGGATGGTGCGCAGATCGGCAGGGGTGCGGCGCTGTGCGGCCAGGGCGGCGGCCTCGGCCTCGATGGCGATGCGGGCCTCGATGACCGCGGCGATGGTGGCGCGGCGCAGTACGACGTCCCACTCCTCGGTGACGTCGAGGGCGGTGACGAAAACCCCCGCGCCCTGGCGACTGTCGAGCACGCCCTTACCGGCTAATTCGCGGATCGCCTCGCGCAGTGTGGATCTGCCGACACCGAGCTGTGCGGCCAAGGTCGTCTCGCCCGGAAGGCGATGTCCCAGTGGCCATTCCCCGTCCCGGATGCGGGTGAGCAGCAGTTCGGCCGCCTGCGCCGCCAGTGGCTGGCGCCGTACCTGCGAGACCATCACAACCTCTCTACTTGTCTGAGGAGTTGTGTATAGTCTAGCAATCATGCGCACCATGCTTCTGCTCAGCCGCCACGGCGGGGCCTAACGACCGGCCTCCCCGCCGTGGGGCTGCGTCGTGGCCGGTCACCTCTCCGTGACGGCCGCGAAGGCCAGGAAGCAGTAATCATGAGCACTTTCCCCACCATTGCCACGCCGTCCGGTGCGCTGGCGGCCGATGCCCCGGCGTGGAACAGACAGCGGCATTCGCGGATGCCCTCGCACCGCTATCGCGATATCTACGATCGCGTGGAAGTGCCACTGACCCAGCGCGATTGGCCCGATGCCCGGCTCACCGATGCGCCGCTGTGGGTGCCGGTCGATCTGCGTGACGGCAACCAGGCGCTGGCCGAGCCAATGGATCCGGTGCGCAAACGACGGTTCTTCGAACTGTTGGTCGCCATGGGCTACAAGGAGATCGAGGTCGGCTACCCCTCTGCATCGCAGACCGATTTCGACTTCGTCCGGCTGCTCGCCCACACCGATATCGCGCCGGCGGATGTCGCGATCGTCGTCTTCACCCCGGCCCGCCGCGATCTCATCGAGCGCACGGTGGCGTCGGTGCGCGGCATCCGCAACGAGGTCGTCATCCACATGTACACGGCGACCGCACCAACCTGGCGAAATGTGGTGCTGGACAGGGATACTGCCGAGTTGCGCGAGCTGATCCTGTCCGGTGGCCGCGATGTCCTCGAATTCGCCGGTGACCTGCCGAATGTGCGATTCGAATTCTCGCCCGAGGTCTTCAACCTGACCGAGCCGGATTTCGTACTCGATATCTGTGACCGCATGACGACGCTGTGGGATGCCACGCCGCGGCGTCCGGTGATCCTGAATCTGCCCGCCACCGTGGAGGTCGCGACGCCGAATGTCTATGCCGACCAGATCGAATATATGCACAAGAATCTGGCCAGGCGCGCGAGCGTGATCCTGTCCGTACATCCGCACAACGACCGCGGCACCGGCATCGCGTGTGCGGAACTGGCCGTACTCGCGGGTGCCCAGCGCGTGGAGGGCTGTGTCTTCGGCAATGGTGAACGCACCGGCAATGTCGATATCGCCACCCTGGCGCTGAATCTGCATGCCCAGGGCGTGGATCCGATGATCGACTTCTCCGATATCGATGAGATCCGCCGGACCGTCGAGTACTGCACGCGCATGCCCATCCACGAAAGGCATCCGTACGCAGGCGATCTCGTGCACACCGCGTTCTCCGGCACCCATCAGGACGCGATCAAGAAGGGGATGGCCGAACACCGCGACCGGGCCGCCGCCACCGGGGTCGCCGAACACGAACTCGACTGGCGGGTTCCGTATCTGCCGATCGATCCGGCCGATATCGGCCGCAGCTACGACGCGGTCATCCGGGTGAATTCCCAGTCCGGTAAGGGTGGTATCGCGTATCTGCTGCACACCGAATACGGTCTGGATCTGCCACGCCGACTGCAGATCGATTTCGCGCGACACGTCCAGGCGCGAGCCGACGACACCGGTCTGGAGATCACCGCCGCCGAATTGTACAAGTTGTTCGAGGCGAGATATCTGGGCACCACGACGGAGTCGGTCGGTTTGCGGGCATGGCAAACCACCGGCGCGGGGGACGACGCGGTCACCGAGGTCACGCTCACCATCGGCGGCGCGACCGAATTTCGCGGTGTCGGTCCGATCGAGGCGCTCACCGCGGCACTGGCTCGGGTCGGCTATCCGGTCGAGGTGCTCGGCCTGACCCAGCAGTCGATCGGCTCGGGGAACAGCGGCACCGCGATCACCTACCTGGAATACCGCAGCGGCGAGCGCACCGGATGGGCCTGCGGACGCAGTGATTCGGTACTCGCGGCCTCGATGGCCGCGGTCATGCGAGCGGCGAATACGCTGGTGGTCGATTAGCGAACTGGCCGCGAATCCGGCATCTCGGTCAAAATGCCCGAGACGGCGGCCACACGTGAAAAGGTATGCAGCGTGGTGCGGCACGAGACAGGGAACCTCCCCGCTGAGGTGACGAGCTTCGTCGGTCGTGGCGCCGAGGTCGCGATGGCGCGCAAGCTGCTGTCCAACACGCGTGTGCTCACGCTGACCGGGCCGGGTGGCGTCGGCAAGACCCGGCTCGGTCGGCGGGTCGGGGAGGCGGTGCGGCGCGCGTTTCCCGACGGTGTGTGGTTCGTCGAGGTCGCGCATGTGCACGACGGGGAACTGGTGGCGCTGAGCGTCGCGCAGACCTTGGGTCTGCGCGATGACACCCGTTCGCCGGTCGTGAGCCTGACCGACTATCTGGCGGACAAGAGTCTGCTGTTGATCCTGGACAACTGCGAGCACCTGATCGACGCGTGCGCGGCCTTGGTGGACCGGCTGATTCCGGCGACGGCGAATGTGCGGATTCTCGCGACCAGTCGCGAACCGCTCGGGGTCTCGGGCGAGCAGGTCATGCCGGTGGCGCCGCTCGCGGTGCCGGAGGTGGACGGGGATGCCCGGGCACCGCACCCGGCGCAGGTCGATAGCGACGCGCTGCGATTGCTGATCGATCGGGCGGTCGCGGCGAATCCGGACTTCCAGGTCACCGATGCCAATCGCGGGGCGCTCGCGGCGATCTGCCGTCGCCTCGAGGGCATTCCGCTGGCATTGGAACTTGCGGCCTTGCGGTTGCGGATGTTCACCCCGGATCAGGTGCTCGCGCGCCTGGACGATGCGATCCGGCTGCTCACCACCGGGTTGCGGACCGCGCCGGAGCGCCAGCAGACCCTGGAGGCCGCCATTCGGTGGAGCTATGACCTGTGCACACCCGATGAACAGCATCTATGGGAGCAGCTATCGGTGTTCGCCGGCGGCTTCGATCTCGAGGCCGCGGAGGCGGTCTGTATCGTCGATCCGGCCGATGCGCTGCTGGACGCGCTGACCGGGTTGGTCGATAAATCCGTCCTCGGTCATCGCCAGGACGCCGACGGCACCGGCCGGTACACCATGCTCGAGCCGCTGCGCCAGTTCGCCTTGGCGCGCCTGGTCGCGCACGGCGGTGAACGGGCGGTGCGAGTACGCCATCGCGACCACTATCACCGGGTCGCGCAGCGGGGGCGCACCGCGTACTGGGGCAGTGAGGATGTCACCTGGTTCCGCGACGTCACCCGGGAACATCCGAATATGCGTGCGGCACTGCAGTTCTCGCTCGCCGATTCGGACAGCGCACATCGCGCGCTGGAAATCGCGACGGAACTGCGGCCGTTCTGGGAGCACTACCGATTCCTGTTGGAGGGCTATCGCTGGCTGCTGGAGGCCCTGGACAAGGATCTCGACCATACGAAGGATCGGGCGCGGGCACTGGCCGCCGCCTCGGTGATCGCCGCCATGCTCGCCGATCCCGAGACGGCGACCCGATTCGCCGGTGAATGTCTGGAGATCGCCAACGAACTCGATACCGAGGACGTACTCGTCGAACATGCCCTGCTGTCCGCGCTGCTGGCATTCGCCAACGACGATCCGATGCGGGCACTCGATATTGCCGAGGCCGCCTCGGCCCGCGCGCGAGCCTGCGCACACCACGGAGTCGAGATGGAGAGCCTGGCATTCGCCTATGTATGCGCGCTGGTGCTGGACGACGAACGCGCGGGTGCCATCGCGGATCGGTTCCTCGCCAAGACGAAGGAGTACGGCTCGCATCTGCTCGGCGGGTTGGGCTATTGGGCGGTCGGGACCTACCACTGGCGAGAAGGTGTGCAGGACAAGGCCATAAAGGATCTGCGCAAGGCGGTCGAGCTGTTCAGTCTGTTCGACCGGTGCGTGTGGACGGCCTCCGGATTCGAGGGGCTGGCGTGGGCGGCGACCGCCGATGGCGATCTGCAGCGGGCGGCGCGGTTGATGGGTGCCGCATCGACGGTGCGGCGCGGCAGTACCCAGCGGCTCGCCCATGAGATGACCGAGGTCGTCGGCGATAAGGTGCGTCTTCAGGTGCGCGATGCGATGGGCGAGAAGGAGTTTCGCACCGCCTTCGACGCGGGCGCGGCCCTTGGGCTGGATGATGCGGTCGGCTATGCCCTCGGCACCGAGCCGCGTCCGGCCGCGCAACCGGTGAAATCCGTTGCGGCAGATGTTCTTACCCGTCGGGAGCGGGATGTGGCGCGGTTGGTCGCGGCGGGCTACAGCAATAAGAACATCGCGAGCGAACTGGTGATTTCGATCCGGACCGCGGAGAGCCACGTCGATCACATACTCACCAAACTCGGCTTCACCTCGCGCACCCAGATCGCCGGGTGGGTCAGCCACAATCAGCTCTGAGGCGGTTCAGTCACCGGTCGCGCCGTCGATGCGTTCGCGCAGGAAATCGGCGTGACCATTGTGTCGCGCGTATTCCTCGATCATGTGCACATAGACCCAGCGCAGGCTGTACTCGGTGGCGCGATAGCTGAAGACGTGCTCGAGCGGCAGGTCGGCGACGGCGGCGTCGGCCAGTTCGATTTCGGACCGCAGCGCCGCGAGATCCGCGGCGGCGTCGGCATCGGCGATATCGTCGAGATCGCCGTCGGGGTTGCCCTCGCTGCAGTAGAGATAGTCCAGCGATGCACCACGGGCGGCGATGCGGAACCAGCCGCGTTCGCATTCGGTGAGATGGCGGACCAGGCCGAGCAGCGAGAGCGTCGACGGTGCGACACATCGACGTTTCAACTGCTCGGCCGCTAGTCCGGCGCATTTCCACTGTAGGGTCCGACGGTGCAGGTCGAGCCAGGATTGCAGCATGGTCCGCTCGTCGGCGATCAGCGGCGGCTTGGTCCTGGTGATTTCGGGTGCGGTCCATGTCACGGGGCGACTCTAACGCCGGATCCGCGATCGATGCCCCCGAATTCCCGCAACGTCGGCCGGACACCATGCTGGCGACGCTGCGGTAGGGCGCTACAGACCTGAGGTCAGGAAATCGATGACCGCACGCTCGAACGCGTCCTTGCGTTCGATCTGCACCCAATGTCCGCACCGTCCGAACAGCCGCAGATCGGCACGGGGCAGCTGACGCGACGGCAGCAGCGCACCCTCGACCGGGGTGACCCGATCATCGCGACCCCACAGCATCAACACCTCGTGGTGCAGTGCGCGCAGCCGCGCCCACAGCGGAACCGCCTCCGCGAAAGCGGGATTCGCGAAGGTCGCATAGGCGTCGCGGATGGCCGCGATGGCGGCCGGATCCGCGGCCGTGGCCAATCGGTTGTCGACGAGTTCATCGGTGAGCACCGCCTCGTCGAACACCATCGTCCGCAGCCAGGCCAGCACCTGCTCCCGGGTGGGTTCGGCGGTGAAGTCGAGCAACCGCCGAATCCCCTCGGACGGTTCGGGTCCCAGCACATTGACCCCGACGCCGCCGGGCGCCATGAGCACCAGCCGATCGACCCGCTGACCGTGTTCGAGCGCCACCAGCGTCGCCACCGCGCCGCCCATGGAGTTGCCGAGCAGGTGCACGCTGGGCAGGGCGAGCTGATCGAGCAGCCCGACCACCGCATCGGCGGAGATGCGCAGGTAGTTGCGCTCGTACACCTCGGGGCGCTCGCTCGCGCCGAAACCCGGCTGGTCCAGGATCAGGCAGCGGAAATGCTGGGCGAGTACGGGCAGGTTCGCACCGAAGTTGGCCCAACCCGACACACCGGGACCGGATCCGTGCAGCAGCACCAGCGGTGGACCCGAACCCGCCTCGTGATAGCGAAGTTTCAGCCCGTCGACGGTGATATGGCGACTGGTATCCGCCGCGTCCATCAGACCATCCGATCTTCGACCGGCAGCCCGAATTCACCGCGGCCGAACATGGCCAGGGCCCGTTCGACATCGTTGATCACGTGCACACTGCCCGCATGTGCGTCGCGCCAGTGGCGTTCGATCGGATTGGGTTTGCGGATCGAGTGCCCACCGGAGTTGTCGAACAGCAATTCGATGGCCTGGATCGCGCGCTCGGTGCCGCGCACCTGATCGCGCCGGGTGCGCAGCCGGACCTCGTACGGAATCTCTTCGCCCGCTTCGGCATACCGCAATTGTTCGGAGATATTGTGCTCCATCTGCAAGATGGCCGCGTCGATCTCCGAACCCGCGCGCGCGACCCGCACATGCGCGAATCCATCCTCGGCGACCTTCTGCCCGCCGTAGGACAGCCGCACCCGTTCGCGCATCCGCTCGATATGCGCCTCGTAGGCGCCCTGTGCGGCGCCGATAATGGGCGCGGTAATGGTGTTGGAGAACACACCTGCGAACGGAATCTTGTACAGCGCAGCGGGATTGGCCTCCTGACCCGGTCCGCGCAGCTGCGATTGTTCGGTGGCGCTGTAGGCGCGGTGATGCGGTACGAAGGCCTTCTCGATGACGATATCGTTGCTGCCGGTGCCGGACAGGCCGACCACATGCCAGACGTCATCGATCTGATAGTCCTTGCGCGGCACCAGGATTGTCAGATAGTCCTTGGGATTGCCGTGCTCATCCGGTGCGAGTGCGCCGAGGAACGCCCATTGGGCGTGATCGCAGCCGGAGGAGAAACTCCACCGTCCGCTGACCTCATAACCGCCTTCAACCGGGGTGAGGCGGCCGGTCGGCGCGTAGGACGAGGAGATGAGCGTATCGGAGTCCACACCCCACACCTCCTCCTGCGCCGCCAGCGGAAACAGCGCGAGCTGCCACGGGTGCACGCCGAGCACCGATGACACCCAGCCGGTGGACGGGCATGCCGATGCGATCGCGCGAATGACCTCGTAGAACGCCACCGGCGAGGCTTCCTCACCACCGAAGCGGGACGGCTGCAGCATGCGGAACACCCCCGCCTCGGTCAGTTCCCGGATGCTCGCCACGGGAACCCGCCGCGCCAGATCGGTCTCCGCGGCCCGCTCCCGAATCACCGGGAGCAGATCCCGGACCCGATCGAGCACCTTATCGGTCCCACCCGTCACCCGGCCACCACCCCTCATCGAATCGCTGCGCGATGCTGAGCTCATGCGGGACTCCTCCTGTGTTCCTGGGTTCGCCGAACGGCGCCATGGTTTCGACGCTATGGCGACCGCGGCGGCACCGCGGGGAGCAGTCCCGGTGATCGGAATACCGAGTAGGAGTGCTGCGCTATACCGCTTTCAGGAGCTTCGCCGCTTCGGCGGTCTCATAGGGGTCCGGACCCCATCGGTAGCCGTAGCCGCGGATATTCGTGATCAGTTCGGGGCGGTCCAGTTTGGCTCGCAATGCGGCCATATGCACATAGAGCTTGCGCGATACGGCGAGCAGCGAATCGCCCCAGACGCAATCCATCAACTGTTCCCGGCTCACCGCGATGCCGGGCCGCTCGACCAGCACCCGCAACAGTTCGAACTCCAGCCGGGTGAGTGGAACCAGCTCCCCGGCCACCTCGACCCGCCGCGCCGCCAGATCCACCCGGACGTCATCGCTGACGACCGTCTTACCGCGCGCGACGGTGGCGACGCCGACCCGGCGCGTCACCGCTTCCAGCCGGGCCGCCAATTCGGCGACGCGCGCCGGTTTCACGATGTAATCGTCTGCGCCGCTGTGCAATCCGAGCACGATCGAACGCTCGTCGGCCTGATCGCCGAGAATCACCACCGGCATCGAGCTGACCTCGCGCAGTTTGCGCAGCACCTGCAGGCCGTCCATATCCGGCAGTTCGAGGCCGAGGATGACGGCGTGATAGCCGTGGTGGGCCAGTAGCAGGTCGGCGCCGCGGTGTTTGCGATCGACCTGATGGCCGTGCAGTTCGAGCGCTTCCGCTAGGGCGTCGCCGCCTTCGGCGTCATCGTCGATCATGATAAGCCGCATCCGTCTCACCTTCCCGCACCGTCCCGCCGAAGAGCAGCGATTCTGCATCGTCGCCGCAGATGACGCCGTGTGCAAAGTATCGGTTGCCACTCTTGGGAAGGGAGGGCGGGCGAACTCACCTGGACGGGTGATCAGGTGTGAGCTTTGTTGCGCGCTGCGGCGGCTCCGGCCTTGCGGCCGAAGAAGGTGCCGTCGCCCAGTGAGGTGCCGCTGATATAGCCCTCGCCGTGCAGGCCGGAGCTGGCGCGGCCCGCGGCGAAGAGGTGGGGGATGGGGCTGTCGTCGAGATCGAGGACCTGGCCGTCGCGGGTGGTGTGCAGCCCGCCGAGGGTGAATACGGAGGCTCCGGTGCCGCGGCGGTCACCGGATTCCGAGGGGGGACGCACGCCCGCTCTGATATCGATGGCGGCCAGCGGCGGCGTCAGCGGACGCAGCCAGCGCTGCGCCTTGTGGAAGTCGGGATCGGTTCCGCGCGCAGCGAATTCGTTGTAGCGGGTGATGCTGGCGGCGAGTGCGCCCGGCGGCAGGGCCACCAGTTCGTCGAGTTCGTCGACCGACTCGGCGACATGGGTCGGGCGCACACCCCAGCGCTCGCGCTCGGGCACCTCCTCGTAGCCCTGCTCGTCGAGCACTACCCATACGTTCATATCCTGGCGGAACAGCGCGGCCTGGCCGATGCGGCCGGGATAGGTGTCCTCGTTGACGAAGCGCTGGCCGCGATTGTTGACAATGATGCCACGTGCGGCGAAGCCGGGGATCAACGAGGCGCCGACCTGAGCGGCCGACATATGCCGCACGGCGGCGCCAGCGGCCTGCGCGATCCGGATGCCGCTGCCGTCATCGGTGCCAGCGCTCACCTTGGTATGGCCGAGCAGCCGGGGCGCGTGGGCGGCGAGCATATCGTCGTTATCGATGAAGCCGCCGGTGCTGAGCACACAGCCGCGGCGCGCCCGAATGGTGAGTTCGCGGCCGTAGCGACGGGCCACGACACCGACCACCGCACCGTCGGCATCCAGGATCAGATTCGTCACATAGGTGTCGTATTGTGCTGTCGCACCGACGGATTCGGCGGCACGCACCAGGCAGTCCAGCAATAGCCTGCCGCCGAAATCATTGGCGGTCGGCCGGTGGCCACGCGGGGCAGGGATGGCGAGTTCGGCAAAGGGCCAACTGTTCTCGCCGAGCCACATCAGTCCGTCATCGGTGGGCGGCACCCAGGCGGGCGCGTCCCAGAGACTCGGTTTGAACGGCACACCCCGATCGACGAGCCAGTGGAAATGTTCGACACTGTGCTCGCTGTAGTGCGCGATCTTCTGCTGGTCCGCGCCCGGTCCGAGCGCGGCCACCAGGAATGCTGCCATCTGCTCGGGACTGTCGTCGAATCCGCACGCCCGCTGAATCGGCGTACCGCCACCGAGGTAGATCTCACCACCCGACATTGCCGATGCGCCGCCCGGCCCACCGGCCCGATCGATCACCAGCACCTCGGCTCCCGCGGTCGCCGCCTCGTATGCGGCGCAGGCCCCCGCACAGCCGTATCCGACGATGAGCACGTCGGTCTCGATGTCGTAGGAATTCACCTCGGACGCCGCGCGCGGCGCGACCGGATTGCGGACCGTCATGGTCTCGAGGTTGCGCTGGCCGACCGGGTGGCGGAAACGATGATCTCGGTGGTCGAGTCGGATGCTCCCGGTCAGTGGGACTGGAACCGGTCGCCGCGCCCCGCACTCGCGATGGTGTGTGAACGGCGTCACGTTTGTCTGTTCCGGCGCCAGTGAGGAGAGGAAATCGATGCGGGTCCTGGTCACCGGAATCACCGAGCCGAGCGGTCGCGCGGTGGCGCGCATGCTGTTGGCCGCCGGGCACGAAGTGGCCGGACTGGACCAGCGGTGGCATCGCGGCATCGATCCGCGGGTGCAGTTCACGGCCGGAGATCCCGCCGACCGCACGGCCTGCGCGAAGGCCGTCGAGGGCTGCGCGAGCGTCGCGCATCTGGCCGGACGCGGCATTGCCGAGGTCGCCGCTGCGGCACGCAATGCCGGTGCACGCGTGGTGGTTCCGGTGATCGCGGGTGCGCGCTCGGCGCGGCGATCCGAGGTCGAGGCCGCAGTGCGGGGTGCCGACGGTGTGCTGGTGCGCACCGCGCCGATAGCGGGCCGCCGGATCGATCACGAAACCCGCCGCGCACTGGAGCCGATCCTCGGTTCGAAATCCGCGGACGGGTTCCAGCTGCTGCACAGCGACGACCTGGACCGCTTCCTGGTACTGGCCGCGACCGCACTGCCGCCCGGCGGGGCGGATGGGCTGGAGATCGTCGAGCTCGCGGCCTCGGGAGTGGTCACCACTGCGGAAGTGCGCCGCATGCTGCGCGAAGCGGGCGTACGGTACGCGTCCCGGGTGCCCGGTCGGACCGGCCCGCAGCAGCTGTTGGATCCGACTGTCGCACAGGAGAAATGGGGCTTCCGCTGCGGCTGGACCGCCCGCGAGGTGATCGCCGATCTGGTGCGCGGCATGATCGGGCGCAAGCCCGGCGGCGGCGGGTTCCGCCCCCGTCGCGGCGCTATCCCGTTGCCGTCGCATGTGATTCCCGCCCGTGCTGCCACCTCTGACAACCACCCGCTGGCCGATATTGCGCCCGACGGGCTGGAGGGTGAGTTCGACGATCGGGTCGACGAGCGCTATCCGGTGCACACCGCAACCAATACCTCCGAGGCGCTGCCCGGCCCGCTGACCCCGCTGACCATCGACCTGCAGGCCGGTGCGATCCGCCTCAGCAACGAGGCCATGGGCGAGATGATCGCGCTCGACGGAATCGCCTTGGAGCACTGGACGAGTCGGGTCACCACCGTCCTCGGCCACCACATCTACATCAATGCCTCGATCGGTGTGCTGGCCGCGGAGAATATGCCGGGCTGGGACGAGGAGAGCATCCGTCGCGATGCCTACGGCAATATTCCGGCCGAGATCGCCCTGCAGCCGCACGGAAAGCCGCCGATGCCGACCGGGCTCGCCAGCTCCCTGGCGACGGCGCGCGCGACCTCCCGGGTCATTGCCACCGCGCGCCGCTTCGCGAAGACGGCGGAGCTGATCAATGCCGCTTCGCATGCGGAAGCGTTGAGCGCCAGCGATATTCGCGCACTCACCGATGAACAGCTGCACGTGCGCGCCCTGCTCTGGCGCGATCGCCTGCACCAGGCCTGGCAGGCCGCGGCGATCGGCGTAATGATGACCGGCGCCGCCACCGCCATCCATGCGCGCGGCAAGGACGCGGGCGAGGTTCCCATCGACCTGAACCGTTTGGAATCGGCCAAACCCATGCTCGCGGTGGAGCGACTGGCCGAATTGTGCCGTGCCGACGCGGATCTCGCCGAGGTGGCGCGCGCCGGCGATATCGCCGGGGCACGGGCGATATCGCCCGCCTTCGCGGCGGCGCTCGACGAGGAGCTGGTACGGATCGGCCACCGCGGTCCCGGCGAATGCGAGCTGATCAATCCGACATTCGGTGACCGGCCCGCACTTCTGGTGAGCGCCGCCGCCCGCGCCGCACAAATGCCCGCGCCCAAGCGCGAACCCGTGGATCCGTCGCCGAGCCGCACCGCGCGAATGGCGGCTGGAGCCACCGTTGCGCGGGAACGAGCGCGCGATGGCGTCGTCCGGATCACCCACTGTCTGCGACTGGCCGTGCGCGAGCGGGCGGATCGGCTGGTTCGCGCCGGTCGGCTGGGTGAGCTCGATGACGCCTGCTACCTGACGCTGGACGAAATCTTCTGCCTCCCGGCCGATGCGGCCGACAAGGTGACCCGCAGGCGCGCCGAACGGCTTCGGCTGCATGCTACACTAGGATTAGTCGTTGGTTTATTTATTTCAGTAAT